>CALMQD010000447.1 GCA_937871415.1 uncultured Phycisphaerales bacterium
TAGCCGGCCAGCACGACCAGCGAGGCGTCGTTGTCGCGGACCAGTTGATCGAGTCTGGAGGACGGGATCTCGCCCGGTTCGAGCAGCGTGCGGATCCCCCGTTCGCGTGCCCGCTCGAGCCCCGGACACGCGCGCGAGCCGACCACGAGCGCGACGCTTGCCCGCAAGCGACCCGCGGCGATCTCGTCACAGATGTTCACCAGCGTCCGGCCGGATCCCGACAGCAGCACCAGCAGGTTGGGCACCGATTGCACGCTCATCGCACCCGTCACTGGATGATCTTCTGGGCGGCCTGCGCCGAATCCACGATCTGCAGCACTCGGTGCAGGTGGGTGACCTTCAGCACTTCCAGGATCTCGGGCCGCACGCCGTAGACCGCGAGCGTACCCCGGTTCTCCTTGCATGCCTTGTGCACGCTCACAAGCATCCCCAGACCCATCGAGGCCATGACCGTCACCGCGCCGAGGTCCACAGCCATCTTCCAGGCCGATTTGGGGCCCAGCGCCCGGAGTTCGGTTTCGAGCACCTGCGACTCGCGCGCACCGAGTTTCTCGCACGCGACCGTCGCCACGACGCGCCCGCCGACCGTCTGGACCTGGAGGAATGCCGATTCGGACACGGGGCGAGTCTATTGAGAATCGGACTGGACCGCCACTGCCAAATAGGCACCCGACCCCGTTGGGAGCACGCCAAGCCCCTTCGCCGCGCGGATGCGAGAGAAATCTCCATCAAAGCGTCTGGCCGTCGCCAACCGATGGAATCCTGTATCGTACGATCTTTGGCGATCGCAACCGCGAACGACCCTCGACCATGACCGTCCGACACATCGAGCCCACAGTGCCCAATACCGCCATTGACCCCGTGTCCCCCGTCCGGATCCAAGTCTCGCCGAACGCCGCGACACCCCAGCCGACGCCGAGCGAACCCGCCTCCGTGGAAATCGTCGCGGCGATGACCGACCCCAACTACGCCGGCCCGCTGAACCCTACCGATGATGACGAGCCGGTCGCCGAAGTGTCGCTGGGGCGACGCGTCGCGAGCATCATCGCGGTTGTGGCGCCCCCGGCGGCGCTCATCGCAGCGATCGTCCTGCTCTGGGGCGTCGCGTTCAACTGGGTCCACCTGTGGCTGCTGCTGGTCGGGTATGTCCTGACCGGCCTGGGCATCACCGTGGGCTACCACCGACTCTTCACGCACCGATCGTTCGATGCCCGAACACCGGTGAAGGTCGCTCTGGGCATCCTGGGTTCGATGGCCGTCGAAGGCCCGATCCTGGGATGGGTGGCGACGCACCGGATGCACCACCAGCACTCGGACCGCCACGCCGACCCGCACTCGCCGCACGTTCGCGCGGATGAGGAGGGCAACGTGATCGCCGCGCGCGGCTTCTGGGGTCGCGTGCGAGGGTTCCTGCACGCCCACATCGGCTGGTTTTTCACGCCGGACCCGCCGAAGGAAGTCATGGACCGCTACGTGCCGGACCTGCAGGCCGACGCGACCACCGTCTTCCTGAGCCGCATGTTCTTCCCGTGGGTAATCCTCGGCATCCTGATCCCCGGGGCCATCGCGTTCGCGGTCACGGGCTCGTGGGTGCAGGGTCTCCTGGGCATTCTCTGGGGCGGCGGGGCCCGGATCTTCCTGGTGCATCACATCACATGGAGCGTGAACTCGATCTGCCACATCTGGGGCTCGCGGCCGTTCAAGAGCCACGACCACAGCCGCAACAACCCGGTCTTCGGCATCCTGGCCTTTGGCGAGGGCTGGCACAACGCCCATCACGCGTTCCCCGCTTCGGCCCGTCACGGTCTGCGCTGGTGGGAGATCGACACCGCCTACATCACCATCCGCACCCTCAAAGCGCTGGGTCTGGTGCGAGAGGTGAAACTGCCCAGCCCGGAGCGGATCGCGGCCAAGCGCCGGAACGCGGCGTAAGCGGCCGACGGCGATCCCGTCAGTTTCCGGGAACAGCCTCGGGCTGCCGGGATTGAACGGCCCCGATGATCTGACAAGTGGGTTCTGCTAGACTGCTGGCCCGTTTTCGACCGCCCAGCGCGTGCGGGTGACCGCACGCGTTCGGCGGCGTCGATGCGCCTTGTTCGGGCGTCGGCGCGCTCGTTCGCGGACCACAGGACCCACCCGACCTTGGCGGACTTCGTTCAAACCCTGATCGCCACCATCTCCGTCGGGAGCCTCTACGCGCTCCTGGCGCTGGGGTACACAATGGTGTACGGGGTGCTGAAGTTCATCAACTTCGCCCACTCCGATATTTTCGTGCTCGGCGCGTGGACCAGTTTCACCGTCGCCACGGTCGTCCTCACCGCCCTGGGCGTTTCCGCGGAACAGGCTCCGCTCTGGGTCGGACCCGTCACCCTGCTCTCGGCGATCCTGGTGTGCGGCGGTGTGGGCTTCTGCATCGAGCGCTTCGCCTACCGGCCGCTGCGTCGCGCCCCGCGCTTGAACGTGCTCATCACCGCCATCGGTGTCTCGCTGCTATTGCAGAACGCCGGCCAGATCCCAGGCGCTGTGCTGGCCCGCGATCCGCAGGGCACGCCGGTCGCCACCCTCCCCTTCGGCGCCAGCCCCCGCTCCATGCCCCTGCTCCTGCCCGACGGCGTGCTGAACGAATCGCTCGTGGCCCAGGGCACGGCGCAGGGCGGCTCACGCCGCGGGACGATCGTCCTCGACCAAGCGGTCGAGTTCGAGCGCGACGTGCCGTACCGCGTGGCGGTGGTGCGCGAGGTTGACGGCAAGGCCAAGCGCGAGAGCCTCAACCTGATCGCCGACGAGGGCAGGCACGAGGCCGGGACGGAGTTCGGCACGCAGCCTCGCCGCAGCCCCGACGAACTGCACGGGGTCCGCTACAAACTCTGGCGCGCCCCGACCGTGCCGATCCGGCTGGTCGACGTGCTGGTGACCTGCTCGGCGCTGATCCTGATGGTCGGGCTGCACCTGCTGGTGTTCCACACCAAGACGGGCACGGCGATGCGCGCGATCTCGCACAGCATCGACACCGCCGCGCTCATGGGCATCAACATCAACCGCGTCATCTCGCTGACGTTCCTGCTGGGAACGACGCTCGCCGCCTGTGCCGCGTTCCTGTACCCGATGAAGTACCCGGGTCTGAACCAGACGGCGCACGGCATCTGGGTGCTGCTCGGGCTCAAGGCCTTCGCCGCGGCGGTGGTCGGCGGCATCGGCAATATCCGGGGCGCGGTCCTGGGCGGATTCCTCATCGCCGCCATCGAGTTCTTCGGCGCCAAGTACATCGAGCCCGCGCTCCAGGACATCTACGTCTTCGGCGTGCTGATCCTCGTGCTGCTGGTCCGCCCCAGCGGCCTGCTCGGCAAACCCACGAGGGAGAAGGTCTGACGTGGGCGCACCGAGTTCGCCATCCCCCGCTCCCGCCGCCACCGGCCCGTCCTCGGGCAGGCGCCCGATGCTCATGACCTTGCCCTGGGCTCTGTGCGTGGTCGCGGCGATCCTCATGCACCACGTCGTCGGCCCGGTCGTCGGCGACTACTGGGTGACGGTGCTGCAGAAGATCGGTGTGTTCATCATCGCCGCCGTCGGGCTCAACATCGTCAACGGCTTCACGGGGCAGTTCTCCATGGGGCACGCCGGGTTCATGGCCGTGGGCGGGTACATCGCGGGCGCCACGACCTACTACGGCTCGCTGCTGTGGATCGGAACGGTGGAAGCGCAGCCCGGCCTCTTTAACGCCGGGATCGCGCTCATGATCGCGGGCGTCTTCCTGGGCGCGTTCGTCGCCGCGGGCTTCGGCTATCTGGTCGGGCTGCCGTCGCTCCGTCTGCGGGGCGACTATCTCGCGATCGTGACGCTGGGTTTCGGGGAGATCATCCGCGTGCTGCTGCAGCAGACGGGGGAGCAGGTCGCGCCCACCGACGCCGCGAGGTTCGCCGCGGCTCCGCTCAAGATCCTGTCGCAGTTCCCGCTCAACGGCGCGCTGGGTTTTACGCGCGTGCCGCAGTACGCCAGCGTCTTTTGGGTCTACCTCTTCGCCGCGGTCGCGCTGCTCGTGGCCTACCGCGTGAAGTACTCGTCGTCGGGGCGGGCGTTCCTGTCGATCCGCGAGGACGAAATCGCCGCCCGCGCGATGGGCATCCACCTGACCAAGTACAAGGTGCGTGCGTTCGTGCTCGCGGCGTTCTTCGGCGGGGTCGCGGGAGGGCTCTGGGCCCACGCCGGACAGAACTTCTCGCCCACCGAGGCCGGGTTCCAGCGCTCGTTCGAGGTCATCATCCTCGTCGTGCTCGGCGGGCTGGGCTCGATCAGCGGCGCCGCCATGGCCGCGATCGCCCTCACGGCGCTCACCGAGGTCCTGCGCGGCCCGGGCGATGTGCTCGCGCAGTGGTGGCAACTGCTCGCCCTCGCCGGCGCCGTCGGCGTCGTTGCGATCGTCCTCCGGGCGCTCCGCAACACCGGGTGGCGTGTGATCGCGATCGGCGCGGCGATCCCGGCGGGGCTCGTGGTGTTCGCCAAACTCAGCGACCTCACGCGCAACCACCTGGGCATCAGCCTCGGCGACTACCGCATGGTGCTGTACGCCCTGGCGCTCATCCTCGTGATGCTGCTGCGCCCCAACGGCCTGCTCGGTGTGCGGGAGCTGTGGGACCTGTTCTCTCGCGCCTCGAAGAGGTCAGCGCGGACGAATGGAGGCGCCGCGTGAGCACCGCTCCTCCGTCCGTTCCTCCGCCCGGTCCTCCGCCTGTTCCCCCGGCCTCCCCCACCGCCACCAACGGCGGACCCGGGCCCATCGCGAACGCAGGCCGGCCGCTGCTGGACGTCGACGCGATCAGCATCAGCTTCGGCGGCCTCAAGGCGGTGCAGGACTTCTCGCTCTCGATTCCCCGGGGCGCGCTCTACGGCCTGATCGGCCCCAACGGCGCCGGCAAAACGACCGTCTTTAACCTGCTCACCGGTGTGTACTCGTGCCAGAGCGGCGCCGTCACCCTCGACGGCCGGCGCATCGACACGCTGCGCCCCCACGAGATCGCCGCGGCCGGGCTCTGCCGGACGTTCCAGAACATCCGCCTCTTCCCGGACCTCTCCGTGCTCGACAACGTGCGCCTGGGGTGCCATCTGCGCGGGCGACATTCACTCGTCCGCACGCTCCTGCGCACACCGGGGTTTGTGAGGCAGGAGGACGCGATGACGCGCAAGTCGCTCTCGCTGCTGGAGGTCTTCGGCCTCGCCGACCGCGCACAGGAACCCGCGAAGAGCCTTCCGTACGGCGACCAGCGCCGGCTCGAGATCATCCGCGCCCTGGCGACCGAACCCAAGCTCCTGCTGCTCGACGAGCCCGCCGCGGGCATGAACCCGCACGAGAAGATCGAGCTGGCCCGATCGATCGAGAGCATCCGCGAGCGGTTCAAGTTGACGGTCCTGCTCATCGAGCACGACATGGGACTGGTGATGGACATCTGCGAGCAGATCGCGGTGCTCGACTACGGCAGGCGGATCGCTTTCGGCCCCCCAACACAGATCCAGCGCGACCCGCGTGTCATCGAGGCGTACCTCGGCGAGCCGGGCGCGCATGGCGCGGGCGAGAACGGGGGTGCCGCGTGAGCCTCACGACCCCCGCCGGTCCCGGTGTTTCCACGCCAAACACCCCGAGCACCGGCACGCCCCTGCTCGAAGTGCGGGATGTGAGCGTGCGCTACGGAGCGATCCACGCCATCCGTTCGGTCAGCCTGGCGGTGCATCGCGGTCAGATCGTGACGCTCATCGGGTGCAACGGCGCCGGCAAGACCACGACGCTCCGGGCGATCTCGGGCCTGGCGCGTGCGGCCGCCGGTTCGGTCCGGCTCGACGGACGCGAGATCACCGGTCGACCGCCGCACGAAATCGCCCGCATGGGCGTTGCGCACGCGCCCGAAGGGCGGGGCATTTTCTCCAACCTCACGGTCGATGAGAACCTGGGGCTGGGCGCTTATGCACGCACGGACACCGCCCAGATCGCGGCCGACCGCGAGCGGGCCCTGAGCCTCTTCCCCCGCCTGAAAGAGCGCCTGAAGCAGAACGCCGGGACGCTCTCCGGGGGGGAGCAGCAGATGCTGGCGATCGCCCGCGCGATCATGGCCCGGCCGCGGTTGCTGCTGCTCGACGAGCCGTCGCTGGGCCTGGCGCCGCAGATCGTGCAGACCATTTTCCGGGTCATCCGCGAGCTGAACCAGCAGGGCACCACGATCCTGCTCGTCGAGCAGAACGCCCACATGGCCCTGGGCGTCGCCCACCACGGTTATGTCATCGAGGTCGGCAGCGTGAAGATGTCCGCGCCCGCCGCCGAACTGGCCAAGTCGGACGAGGTCCGCAAGGCGTACCTCGGTGTCGGGTAAGCACCGGATCTCTGCCCTTTGAGCCACGCCGCCCCGCCCCGCGGGGCGGCGGGTACGCTCACGCGCCGTGTTCTCCCACGACCTCATCCTCGATGCGCTCGCCCGGACTCTGCGCGAGCGCGAGGAGGAACTACGCCATGAGCAGGCCGTGTACGGCCTGGATTCGTGGGTGGAGACCGAGTTCCACCCGCTGCTTGCGCGCGGTCTGGAAGACCGCGGCTATCGCACGCTCCGTGAACAGGCCTACCCGCACGAATGGAGGCGGCGCCTGCGGACCGCCGCCACGCCCGAAACCGGCGCCCCCGAGCCGGACGGCGAGCCGGGGCTCACCGTCGTTCCGGCCATCGATGAACACGAACAGCCGATCGACGCGGCGGGCGCCCGCTTGCCGCTGCCGCGTGAACGCCAACGGTGCGATCTCGTGCTCTTTCCGGAGGGAAGCACGTTTCAACGCCTCGACGATGAAGTCCAGAGCGGCAAGAAGTCGCGGAGGATCCGGGAATCCGGCGAGGGAACGCTCTTTGCTTCGACCGCCCGGACCGAGGCCCGGCTGGCCATGACCGGAGACGCTTCGGCCTGCCCGCCGGAAGAAGCGTACTGGCTCGAGATCAAGACCGTGGCGCAGTTCGCGTACTCCGCGGGCGTGCCCGGCCCGAACCGCAGCTACGCGTCGGAACTCAGCCGATCGCTTCTGAGCGACGTGGGGAAACTCTCGAAGGATCGACGCATCCATCACGCGGCGGCGGCGGTCGTGCTCTTTACCGCCGACCAGGCGACAAGCGATCACGACCTGGCGATCGTTTCTCACCGGCTGCTGGACCGCGAGTTGCCGATCCAGCCGCCCCTGCGCGCGTCGTTCCCGGTGCTCGACCGGGTCGGCAACGCGCTCTGCACCGTCATGCTCGTGCCGCTGAGCCCGCTCGCGCACGCCCGCTCGTAGCCCTCAACCGGCCCCGATCGAGCGAGGCTTGTCGAGCCCGAGCACGCGCTCGATCTGCTCGGCGGCGTCGTGCGCTGCGACGCGTCCACCGAAGAGCTCGCACACCTTGGCAAGCTCTGCCCGCTGGTCGTCGGCGTAACCCTCGCGGCGCAGCAGTTTGATGACCTCCACCGCCAGCGCTTCGCCGTCGCCGAAGTGCGGGATGAGTTCGGGCAGGATGCGCCGACCGGCGATCAGGTTCGGCAGCGTGAAGAACTCGGTCGACACCAGCCAGCGCGCCGCGAGCCAGTAGACCAGCGGGTTGGGGCGGTAGAAGGCGACCATCGGCTTGCTCTGTCGCGCGATCTGCAGCGTGACCGTGCCGCTGACCACCAGAGCGAAATCGCACCACCGCACGACGGCGTCGGTGTCCCCCGAGACCATCTCGAGCCCCGCGGGCCAGCCGGGCCTCTCGGGTTCTCCTGAAGCGGCCTGGGCGGCGGCCTTGTTCCGTCGCGCCCGGCGCGCCTCGGGGTCCTCGGTGCCGGGCTCGCCGGCGCGCGCCGCCGCCATCGCGAACATCTCTTCGGCGACCGAGGGCTTTGTCGCCGCCACGACGCCCGTCACGTTCGGAAAGTCCTTCCGCAGTCTCTCGAAGGCGTCGAGCAAAACCGGGAAGCACCCGCGGTACTCGGCCGGGCGCGAGCCGGGCATGAGCGCCAGGCGCAGCGGCGGGCGCGCGCCCGACGATGTCACACCGTGCGTCTCGCCCAGCGACGCCCGGACGCGACGCTCGATCTCCGCGGCGCGCCGGTCGAGCTCCGCGTAGTCCAGCGGCTCGTCGAACAGGGGATGGCCGACAAACCGGGCCTGCACGCCGCGCGTAATGAACCAGTTCTCCTCGAACGGCAGGAGGCACAGGACAAAGTCCGTCAGGCGCCGGAGTTTCTTGATGCGCCAACGGCCCCACGCCCAGACCTGGGGCGCGACCAGGTGCACGACCTTGAGCCCGAAGCCCTTGGCGATCTTGCAGATTGGGAAGTTCGCCGCCGGCGAGTCCACCGGGATGTGTGCGACGACCGGGCCGGCGGGGGCCGCGTGCTCGCGCAGCCACTTTCTGACCCGGCGGTTGAGCCGGATGTGCTCGAGGATTTTCCCGAGCCCGGGCATGCCCATGACGGCGTTCTCGCCCGTGCGTTCGACCAGGACCGCGCCCGCCCGCTCCATCTTCGGCCCGCCCCAGGCGTACACAACCAGGTCGGGGTGCCGGCGCTTGAGTTCCGCGATGACCGCCGAGGCGTGGTCGTCGCCGCTGGGTTCGAATGAAGTCAGCAGGACTCCCCGCCGAGGCGTCGCCGGTTGGGCTGTCGGGGGGGCTTGCGTCATGGGCCGGGATTGTTCGCTCCTGACCCGCCCGCGCCAAATGCCCCCAAGCATCCCCCACAATGCGGCGTCAGAGGCCCGCGGCCCCGAACCAGGCGCTGGGTGAAGCCTCCAACGCTTCCGCGATGGCCACCAGGCTCTCAACGCTCGGAAGATGGCTGGCCCGCTCGATGGAGCTGAGCTGGCTCACGCTGATGCCGCTGGCCTCGGAGAGTTCCTTGAGCGTCCAGCCCCTCCCCGTGCGAGCCAGGCGGATCTGACGCCCCAGTTCCACGCGGAGGCGGTCGAGGGGCCGGCGTCCAAGCCCCAGCGTCGCCGCGGCCTGAGCCAGGCTCCGCCGCAACTCCTCAATCGAGAAGGGCTTGGCCAGGTAGTCGAAGACGTCCTGCTTGAACGTCTGACGCATCGAGTCGAGCGACGGGTGGCCGGTGACGATGATCACGCACAGTTTGGGCCATCGCTTGCGGATCTCTCCGAGAACGGTGGAGCCATCGACCGCGCCCATCTTCATGTCGAGCAGCACCACGTCCGGCAGGCTCTC
>CALMQD010000448.1 GCA_937871415.1 uncultured Phycisphaerales bacterium
GCTCCTGGCCGGCTGCGTGATCGATCGGCTGGAGCGCCGCGGCAAGCAGCTGGCGATCATCGCGCACGAGCCTGCGCTCGGCAAGCACAGTCGCCTCGGGCCGCCGTCCTCTCGCGAACGCGCGCTGGTCGTCCAGTTGGGCATGACCGGACAGTTGCTGCTGGTGGCCCCGGACGATGCGGGCGAACCCGGGGCGCGCCCGCACACGCACGTGGTATGGACCCTCGAACCCGCGCTCGACCAGCGCCGTCGGCGTGCACGGACCCGCCCGCATCCCTGGAGGCTTCTGTTCCGCGACCCGCGCCGGTTCGGCGCCGTGCGGATCGAGCCGGACGTCGAGGCCTTGCACGAGCGGTGGGACCGGGAGCTCGGACCGGATGCGCTCTCGATCACGCCGGGGGCGCTGGCGACGGCGCTGAGCGGGCGGCGGCGACCGCTCAAGGCCGCGCTCATGGATCAGTCGCTCATCGCGGGCGTGGGCAACATCTACGCCGACGAGGCCCTGTTCGATGCGCGCCTGGCGCCCCGTCGGCGTGCCGATCGGGTGACGCGGGACGAGGTCGAACGCCTGGCGCCCGCGATCCGGCGCGTGCTCGAGCGGGCGATCTGCGCCGGCGGGTCTTCGGTGCGCGACTACGTCGCCTCCGGCGGCGAACCGGGGTCTTTCCAGTTGGAGCATCGTGTCTACGGACGCACGGGGCAAAGGTGCGTGCGCTGCGGCGGGCCGCTCAGGTCGGCTGTCATCGCCCAGCGGACCACCGTGTGGTGCCCGACCTGTCAGAAGTGAATGTGCGCCCGGCCGGGTGCGGGGAAGGATGGGCGCGGCCGGCCGCTCAACTCACGACGGGCATGCGGACCTGCTCGTCGAGCCGCCGGATGACCTGGGCGAAGTCGCCGTCGGCGTCGACGCGCGTCTCGATGGTCTTCACGGCGTGCATGACGGTGGTGTGGTCGCGCCCGCCGAAGTAGCCGCCGATCTCTTCGAGGCTGTACCGCGTGTGCCGGCGGCAGAGGAACATGCAGACCTGGCGCGGGATCGCCACCGACCGGTGCCGGCGCTTGGACTGCAGGTCGGTGAGCTTGACGCCGTAGTACGCGGTGACGGCGTCGATGATGGCCTGGATCTGGACCTGCTTATCGCCGCGCCCGAGGGTGTCGGCCCCGAGCGCCGAGACCGCCATGTCCATGTCGATGGGCCGTCGCTCGACCTGCGCCATGACCTGGAGCTTGACGATCGCACCCTCGAGCTCACGGATGTTCGAGTCGATCCGGGCGGCGACAAAGCCGGCGACCTCGTCGTCGATCTCGAACCCGCGCATCTTGGCCTTGTTGCGGAGGATGGCGATGCGCGTCTCGTAGCAGGGCGGTCCGACGTGCGACACCAGGCCCCACTTGAAGCGCGAGACGAGGCGCTCTTCGAGGTCCGGGATGTCCTCCGGCGGCGCATCGGACGACAGGATGATCTGCTTCTGCGCCTGGTACAGCGAGTTGAAGGTGTGGAAGAACTCTTCCTGCGTGCGGTCGCGCTTGGCGAGGAAGTGCACGTCGTCGATCGCGAGCACGTCGACGTCGCGGAAGGTGTGCCGGAAGGCGCTCATTTCGCCGGCCTGCACCGCCTCCATGAACTGCGTGATGAAGCCCTCGCACGACGTGTAGTAGATCCTCGTGCCCGGGGAGGTCTCGAGGATCCGCAGGCAGACCGCCTGCAGCAGGTGCGTCTTGCCCAAACCGACCGAACCGTGCACGAAGAACGGGTTGTACGTGCGTCCGGGCTTCTCGGCGACCGCCAGCGCCGCGGCGTGGGCCAGGCGGTTGGTGGGACCGATCACGAAGTTGTCAAACGTGTAGTCGGGGTTCAGGGCCAGCGACAGAGACGAACGGCGCAGGGGCGCGACGCTGACGACCGGGGCCGGCGTCGGGCTCGGGTTCGCACGCGCCGCCGGGGCGGCCGCCGCGACCGGCGCCTCTTCGGAACTCCCCTCGCCGCGGATCTCGGCGATCAGATCGTCCGAGTCGACCGTGCCGGCTTCGGGCCACGGGGCGCTCGCGGAAACACCCGCACCCCCGCCCGAGCGAGGGGTGGCCGAAGCGTTTCTGGAGGAGCGGCCGCGGGCGGACGGAGCGGCAACACCCTCCCGTGTCCGAACCGCCGAGGTGCTGGTCGAGCGGGTCTCGACGACCACCTGAGGAGCGCCCCCGGCGGAAGCCACCTGGTCATCGGGCCCGAGGAACTGGACCGTCAGGAGCATCTGCGAGACGCTGCGGGCGGCGTCGTTGAACGGTTCGGCGCAGGCCCGCTGCAGGTAATCGCGATGGATATTCGAGTGGGCGCGAAGCCGCAGCACCCCGCCGGAGACGCCCACGGGCTCGATCTCCTCGAACCATTGGCGACAGATCGGCGCGGCATGACGCTTGAGGTGCGCCAACATCCCCGGCCAGATCTGACGATCGTGCGTGCTCATGCGCTCTCGTGCCCGTGCGACTGCTCGATCAACGTCCAAGTCCGACGCCAACAGCCCTGACCCCAAGCACCGTACGTCACGTGCTGCGCCGCGTCACGTCTTTCACGCGGATCGCGGGGAGACTCTGAAAGAAAGCCCGCCGCGAGGGGCGTGAGTGTACCGCGCGTCCGGGTCGGCGGCGACGCGCCGGCCGCCTGAAAACTCGATACAAAAAGAGCGATCGTTTTGCTTGACTCGGCGCGGGTTGTTTGTTCTGAATCCGGGCGCGGGGCGATACCACCGATGGCGTGAGGCGCACCGGCGTACCACAAGCGGTCATGCGATCGGGAGATCCAACCGGCTCAGGCCACTTTGCGAGGCCGGAGCGACTCGCCGTTGATGCAGTCGCGCGCCAGGCGCATCACACCGCCGGCCTGCTCGGGCGTCAGATCGACGAACTCGAAGCCGATCTCGTGCTCGGTCAGTCCCTTGCGCTTGGCCCAGACCACCCGCGCCGTCAGGCTCACCGGCTCATCCGCGTGCGAAGGGGTCTTGAGCGTCACTTCCGCCGGGGCGGAATCCAGCAGCGGCTTGCGGGTGGTCCGCACACGCATCCCCGTCTGCGACAGGTCCGTCACTTCGCCCAGGTCGCACCGCAGCATCTCCACGTGCACGCGCGGTTTACGCCGGGGCTTGCCCGCCGGCGCGTCGGAGCCATCGCCGGCATGCCTGTCGCCGGCGTTCATGAGCGCCAGGATGCGTTCCAGTCCCCACATGGCTTTACTCTCCGTCGTCGATGGGCTCGGGCACCAGCGTCCAGCCCCGCTGCAGCGCCTGCGTGCGCGTCGGGTGCAGGACGACCTCCAGCAACCGCTTCTTGAGTTCCGGCGTCATGTCGCGGAACTCCACGCCCATCTCGAACTTCTTGTCCGCGTTGAGACGCAGCCAGACCACGCAGCAGTCCAGTTTCAGCGAGGAGCCGAGGCCGGCCCCGGAGTCGACCTCGAGTTTGAACACATCTCCGGCCTTAAGGTCGGGCGCGCGGCGGAGAGCGATCTTCGCGCCCGTCGCCGAGATGTCCATCACCTCGCCGTGGTTCGACCCGAGCATCGAGCACCGCAGACGCCCGCCGCGCCGACCCTCGCCGCGGAACCCGCAGATCCGCCGCAGGACAGCGACGGCGATCTCCTTCCGGACCGACTCGAGCGCGTGTTGCCGACCGATCCCGACGTCGCCGACACCGATCACGACGGCATCACGGACTTCATCGCCGCGGTGCAGTTTCGTCGCCCGCTCGATCCTCCCGGTGAGGTCCGCCCGCTCGACGACGCGATGCGCGTCGCGATCTCCTCGGGTGTGAATGCGCAGGGACGGAGCATCATCTGGGTTCACTTCCTGTTCCGCTTCGTGGGCGCGAATCTCGGTGAACTGCGCTCCATCGCCCCCTAGCTCGACTACTGGGGCACGCGGCTCCCCCTCTCTTCGTTGCTCGGAGTCGGACGCACCGGCATCGCGACCGGTTGGGATCCGAACGAAGGTTCGCTAAAAGGTATTCCTCCACCTCCTTTC
>CALMQD010000449.1 GCA_937871415.1 uncultured Phycisphaerales bacterium
GGGCGTTCGAGCGCCGTGGCGCCGATGGTGACGAACGCCGCGATCAGCCAGAGGGCCTGTCGCTCGCTCTTCCCGTTCTCGGCCTTGAGCACGCGCGGCTCGCGAGCAGTCCCTGGGGCGATGCGTGTCGGTGCGACCGCACCTCCTCCGCCGGGCGAACCGAGCACCGATCCCGCCGCGCGAAAGGCGAGCACCAGCAGCCCCGCGATCAGCGACACCGACAACGGGCCGCCCAGGGTGGCCGCGTAGTCGAACAGGATCGAGTGCGGCGAGGAAACGTCCTCCGGGCACAGCGGCGGCTTGAGTCGAGTGAACACAGCCTGGAACGACTCGGGTCCGAGCGGCAGCCAGAAGAACTCGCGGAAGATCGCCGCGGCGCCCTCGAAGTAGAAGCCGCGGAACAGCAGCGAGCGCTCCGCGAGTTGATCGCCCAGACGCAGGCGGAGCAGCACGCCGAGGATCGGCGCGACGATCGCGGCGGGGCCGAGCAGGGGCAGCAACCGCCGCACCGATGCGCTGCCTTCGCGACGCGAGAGTTTCGAAGCCCCTCCCATCGCGCAAGCCGCGGCGAGCCCGACCGCACAGGCCGCGAAGCCGCCCTTGGACTGCGTGAGCGCGAGCGTGATGCAGGACGCGGCGACGAAGGCGACGCCCGCCGCCAGCGCCCCGGCACGCGGGCGCGTGGCGCTGTCTTGGGCCATGCCGGAGCGAGCCCTGACCAGTCCGACCACGCACGCCGCGCCGACGACGGTCATCGCCGCGGAGATCGACGCGAGCACGTTGCTCAGGCCGAACCAGGCGGAGGCGTCGTTCTGCATCAGCCGTCGTTCGTACGCGCGGGCCATGGGGGAATCCGGCGTCCAGCCGCGCGCCGCAAAGATCTGTTCGCGCGAGTGCCGGAAAGCCTCGACCGCCGCCGGGTGCTCGATGAATGTCTGCACCAGCGACTTGACGAAGAGCAAGGCCGCAAAGGAAAGCACCGAGGCGAGCACGAGCCGCCGGGTCGGTGCATGCGGGAACGCGGCGAGGACCGCCGCGGCGGCCCACGCGCTCAGCCACGACGCCAGCACGCGCTGATCGTGGGGGAACGCCGGTGCAAGGAGTGCCGCCGCGATCAGCGAGCACGCCCCGGCCGCCATCAGGACGGCCAGTCGGGGCGCTCGCATCTCCCGCCGGAGGTGGACCGCCAACACCGCGGCGCCGAGCAGTGAGCACGCATCGAGCGCGATCGAACCCGTCGGGCCAAGCCCCGCCAGAGGCTCGTACGTGGAGAGCGGGTCCTGGTCGAACCCGGGAAGGGGCGAGAACGATGTCGCCGCACGCACGAAGAGCGGCGCGAGCATCAGGAACACGCCCACGAGCCCGATGCCCGGCGGGAGACTCCCGGTCGGCGCCTTGAGCGCCGTCGCGCCGGCCTGACCAAAGTTCATCGTGCCCCGCCTTCCGCCTCGGTGCGGCTGTCTCCTCGCCGCGACCACTCATACAGCCCCAGCACGAGCAGAACGAGCGCGGTCTGCAGCAGCGCGAGCGCGCCCTGCCAAGGGCGCAGCGACGGCAGAGCGACGCCGGCGATCGCCGTGACGGCGGTGCAGCCGTAGATGACCAGCACCGCCGAACGGCGCGACAGCCCGTGCCGGACGAGGCGGTGGGAAAAGTGCTGAAGGTCACCGACGAACGGGCTCTTGCCCTGGCTGAGGCGGATGAGCGTGACCGACGCGAAGTCGTACAGAGGGATGGCCAGGATCACCAGCGGCGTGAACAGCGCCGGGAAGAGCGCGTGTCCCGGTGCATCGGTCGGGAGGTACGTGATGCGAATGGACAGGAAGGCGAGGAGGAAGCCGACCACCAGTGATCCACCGTCGCCCTGGAAGATCGTCGCGCCGCGCCGTCCGAACGGGAAGTTGAAGACGAGGAACCCGAGCAGCGCACCCACCAGAAGCGAGAGGCACGCTGCGATGAACCACTGCGGAACGGGCGCGACGAGCGCGGAGGTGAGGAAGAACGCGGCGCAGATGGCGCCGACCCCGGGCGAGAGGCCGTCCATGTTGTCGAGGAAGTTCATCGCGTTCGTGATCGCGACGATCCACAGCGTGCTCAGGAGCAGCGACAGCCAGGCGCCGTGGGCGGGGCCGTCGAGCATCGTGAGCACGCGCGTGTCCGTCAGCCAGCAGGCGCATAACGCAACGCCGAGCATGACCGTGAGTTTCGGAATCGCCGGAAGCGCCCGCCGGTCGTCGATCAGTCCCATGACGTGAAGAACCAGCGCCGCACCGAGCATGACCCACGCCTTGCCGGCCACACCGACAAGACCGGGCAGGTGCGGCACGAGCCCCGGCGCCAGGCGGAGCACCAGGTCGGGACGCACCCGGACCAGCACCAGCGCCAGGGCCAGCGGGAGCGCGAAGGACCAGAAGATCGCCATGCCGCCGGTGTTGGGAACGCGACGGACAGCGGCCTTCACTTGTCCCTTCACCCCCGCGGAGTCCAGGGCGCTGAGCCGGTGCCCCAGGGCGCGGGCGAGCAGCGTCAGCGGCACCGCCAGCACGAACGAAAGAGCAACAAGCAGCAGGGCCGCTCCGGGCATGGTCCAAGTGTAGTGAAATCGCTGCTCCACCGGGTTGGCCGCAACCGTGCGGCCCGATCCCCTTGTATCCTTCGACAATGGCCCAGAACGCAACACGTCGTGGGATCATGGTGGCGCTGACGCTGGTCGCGTTGCTCGCGATCGCCGTTGTCTTGGTGAAGTGCTCCCGGGCCGGCGGCAAACAGCGACTTGTGGAGGTCTTCGACAACGGACCGCTGGTGAGAGGGCCTGACGGCACGACCCACCTGCAGGGCGGCCCATCGGAGGGGTTCATCTGGGTAGGCAAAGACGATCGCCCCCCGCCGGGCAAAAACTGGCGACCGGTCAACTACGACGAACTTTCGGCAGAGCAACGCCAGCGCATCCGATGACGATGAGGTCGCCGCGATCAGAGCCGATCATGTGCTCGCCGTGCGCATCCATGAGGGGATCTCACGCCGGATCCATTCGACCAGGCGCAGATCGCCCATGGCGCGCCGTCGCGCTTCGGCAATGGCTTCCAGTCGCGAACGCCACAGCCCGGTGTCGGCCAGGGCCTGCCTCACGGTCTCGACACCGCGGTCGGCAAGGTCCGGCAGCCGGATGAATGATTCGGGCGGGATCAGCCGTTCCGGCGCCGCGGGTCCGAAGTACAGCGGCAGCGCCCAGCAGATGAGCGCGTCCCAGAGTTTCTCGGTGACGTACATGTCACCTTCGGCGTAGTTCTCGATGACCAGCGCGCAGCGCGCCGGGCGGAGGACGTTGGCCTTGCTCGCGACCGGGCCACGTGGGCGCGTGTCGCCGGGCAAGCCGCGCCCGAAAAGGGAGAGATCGACCCCCGCCGCACGGAGCTTGCGGTAGAACTCCAGGCGGGCGAGGTGGCCCTCGATGAGACTCTTGCCCGGGGGCTTGCCGGACGAGATCGCCACGAGCGGCAGGACCTTGTCCGCTTCGTTCGGCGGAAGGGCGCGGAGCGTGTGGATGTCGTCCTCGAAGGTCCACATGGACGGCAGGACGATCGGGTGCGTCGCACGCGGATCGGGCGCGTACACGCGGGCGCAGTGAGTCCTCGCCAGGTCCATCCACCGCTCCGGGATGAGCGCCGGCGGCTCGTAGATGAGAATCGTCGTTCGCGCCGGGTCGTGACCGAGCCACTCGTACCCGAACGGCACGCGCAGGGGCGAGGTGTTCTTCCGCAGCGCCTTGTACACGTACCGCTTCCACCCGCCGGCCTTGCGCGTGCCGAACGGCGGCGACGGCCAGTTCATGATGAAGCGGTGCGGGGCCTCACGATCCCAGCGCGCCAGCTCGAGGTCGTGGTGCCGCCCCGCGGGCTGCTCGCACTGATTCCACAGGTAGTCCGCGTCCTGGATCAGTTCGTTGAAGAGGCCGACGCGGGTCATGGTGGGTGAGAGTGTAGAGGCCGAGATGCCGCGGTGGACTTACTGAACGCCCACGGCCTCGGCGTCCCGGTCGGAGAGCATCCCGCCGTCCGAGCGGCGCTTCACCGTGCCGTCGCGCTTCCAGCTGCGCTCGCAGCGCGGCTCGCCACGCAGGTCGATCACCCGCGCTTCCTTCGCGCCCGCCTCGAGCGTCACGCGGCTCACCCCGAGCAGGTCGGCCAGGTCGCGCGTGTCCAGGCGGGAGAGCGCGCCGTCGGGATCGGGCAAGACCACGCCCGCGTCCAGCGGGTTCTCGACGCCCAGCCCGGTTCGTCCGCGCTCTACCGCCGGGCCCGCGGCGTCGATGGCCTTCATCGCGGCGTCCCAGGCCTTGTCGGGCGCGACGCCGAAGGCCTTGGGAAACTCCTCGAGGTGCACACAGCGCTGTGTGTCGCCCGCGGGCGTCTTCCAGAGCGCCCGATACGCCTCGTCCGCCGTGTGCACAAGCACCGGCGCGAGCAGGCGGCACAGGCCGTCCGTCAGGTCCCACAACGTCGTCTGTGTTCGGCGACGACGCGGCGAGTCCTTGCGATCGCAGTAGAGCCGGTCCTTGATCGCGGCGAGGTACACGGCGCTGAGCGTCGTGTTGCAGAAATCGTAGAGTTTCGCGTGCACGCCCGCGAAGTCGTACGCGTCGTACGCCGCAGTGACCGCCGCGCGGAGCTTGTCGAACTCGCCGAGCACCCAGGCGTCGAGCGAAGTCGGCGGGAAGTCCTGGAGCGCGACGCAGTGCCCGGTGTTCGCACCGCCGCTGCCGCCGGGGCACGAGGGCGTGAAGTCGTCGAGGTTGCTGAGCATGAAGCGCAGCGTGTTGCGGACCTTGCGGTAACACTCGCCCGCGAGTTCGAAGAACTCGTTGTCGACCTTCACGTCGTTGTCGTACGACAGCGAGCAGACCCACCAGCGCAGCACGTCCGATCCGAACTTCTGGAAGAGATCGTCGACGCTGTCGCCCTTGCTCTTGCTGAGTTTGCGCCCGTCCTTATCGACCATGAACCCGTGCGTGAGCAGGGTCTTGAAAGGCGTCTTGCCCGTCGCGCCCAGGCACGGCAGGAGTGACAACTGGAACCAGCCGCGGTGCTGGTCCGAGCCTTCGAGGTACAGGTCAACGAAGTACGGCTTGTCTTCGTGCGCCATGCCGCGCTCGCGCATGACGGCGTTCCAACTCGAGCCGGACTCGAACCAGACGTCGAGGATGTCGCCGCCCTTCGTGAGAGCAGAGAGAGAGCCGCGAAGCCACGAAGCGACCGAGGGCGGGAGCGCGGCGTCGGTGCCCGGGTCGTAATGTTTGAGCAGTTCCGCGGGCCCGAGCGTGAACCAGGCATCGGACCCCTTCTCGCGGAAGACCTTGGCGACGGCGCGGACCGACGCCGCGGTCATCAGGCAGAGACCTTGCGGGTGTTCGGGGGAGGGCGGCGCGAAGAAGGCCGGGATCGGCAGTCCCCACGCGCGCTGGCGCGAGATGCACCAGTCGGGCCTTGCTTCAAGCATGCCCCGCATGCGGTTGCGGCCCCACTCCGGGACGAACTGCACAGCCCCCGGAGTCTCCGCGTTGATCGCGTGAAGCGCCATCGCACGGAGATCGCGGTTAACTCCGGTCCCGTCGCCGCTTTGTCGTTTGGTCGCTTCGTCGCTGCGTCCATCCACGCTCACGAACCACTGTTCTGTCAGGCGGAAGATCACCGGCCCTTTGCTCCGCCAGTCGTGCGGGTAACTGTGCATGAACTTGTGGTCGTGGAACAGGTGCCCCGAATCGCGCAGGTGCTCGACGACCTCGGCGTTGGCCTTCCAGATCGACTTGCCCCTCAGCCACGCCGGCGCCGAGTCGTCGTACGTGCCGTCGGCGAGCACCGGGCAGTAGAGCGGCAGTTTCTCGCGCAGGCCGGTCTGGTAGTCTTCCACGCCGTGTCCGGGCGCGGTGTGCACGAGCCCCGTGCCGTCCTCGAGCGTGACGTATTCGGCGGCGACCACCGAGAACACGCGCTGCAGCGCCTCCGCTCTGCTCTTCGACTCTGCGCCTTGCGGGCTGGAGGCTTGGTCCTTCGAGGCCTGAGATTTGGCCGCACCCTCACCCCGGCTCAAGTCCACGAATGGGTGACGGTACCGCAGGCCGACGAGCCTGTCGCCGGTTGTGGTCGCCAGGACGCGGACCTCCTCGGCCTTTGCGCCCTTGGTGACGCGCTCCACCGCCGCGAGGGCCAACACGGTCACGTTGCCGTCGACCTTGACCAGCGCGTACTCCATGCGCGGATTGACCGCGATGGCCAGGTTCGCCGGGAGCGTCCACGGCGTGGTTGTCCAGATCATGAAACTGGGGCGCTGCGTCGGGCGCGGACCCCAGTCTTCTTCGCCGTCCGTCTCTTCCTCGGCCTCTGACTCACCTTCGCCGCTTCGCCCATCCGTGGCTGCTTCCTTCGGAAGCCCGAACGCGTCATAGACCTTCTCGGCGTCCGCGGCTTCGAAATCCACGTACACGCTCAGGTCCTCGCGGTCCTGGTATTCCAGTTCCGCTTCCGCCAGCGCCGTCTGATTGTCCACGCTCCAGTGCACAGGCTTGAGCGCGCGGTAGACCAGCCCCTGCTCGACGAGCGCCGCCAGCACCTCCAGCGTCGCCCCTTCGTACGCCGGCGCCATCGTCAGGTACGGATGCTCATAGTCCGCCAGCGTCAGCAGGCGCGACATCTGCGTCTTGTGCAGGTTGACGAACTTCTCGGCATACTTCTGGCACTCGCGGCGCACCGCCATCTTCCGCGTGCCTTCTTCGAGCCCCATGAGTTTGTCGAGTTTGCCCGCGTCCTTGAGTTCGGTCATGACCTTGTGCTCGATCGGCAACCCGTGGCAGTCCCACCCGGGCACGTACGGGCAGTGCACACCGCTCATCGACTTCGACCGCACCACGAAGTCCTTGAGCGTCTTGTTCATGAGGTGCCCGAGGTGGATCGAGCCGTTGGCGTAGGGCGGGCCGTCGTGGAACACGAAGCGGCCCTTGCCGACGTTCCGCCGGCGTTCCTGCAGCGCGGCGTAGAGACCCCGTCCATTCTCGATCCTGGCCCAACGCTTCAAACTCTCGGGCTCGCTCTGCACGAGATTGGCCTTCATCGAGAAGGCCGTCTTGGGCAGGTTGAGTGTGTCCTTGTAGCGCTTGGCGCCATCGGCGCCGGCGGCGGGAGTGGGGGAGGTCGGGGGAGTTGGTTGCGGCGTGTTCATGGGTGAATCGCCGCGGCGCGGCGTGACGAGCAGGGTCTCAGGTTCAATGGACACAAGGGGTCAGAGTCTATTTCGACGGGTGCCAAGCCGCCCGGAAGGGGAACGGCCAGGAGACGGCGCGTCGACGCTGCGGCGTCGATCGAGTCGGGCATGG
>CALMQD010000450.1 GCA_937871415.1 uncultured Phycisphaerales bacterium
GGCGGCGGGCTCTACGAGGGGCGCACCTACTTCCAGGCCCCGCAGGTCGACGCGGTCACCTACGTGCAGTCATCCCGCCCGCTGTCGCCGGGCGAACTCGTGCGCTGCGTGATCGTCGGGGCCGACGGCTACGACCTCATCGCCCGCCCGCTCGACGAACTCGACAAACGCATCGGCCTCACGGTGCTCGGCGCGCGGTGAGATAAAACGGGGGGAGTGGGCAAAGGAAAAGTGCGCGCCCTCCCGCACCGCTCTCACGGGCACGATTGCCCATACCCCGCGAACCACCGGTCGAGGAACAGGAACAGGTCCGTCACCCACACCTCCCCGTCGTGGTCGATGTCCGCGGCGCACGCGCTCCCGCAGGTCATGAACTCCGCGAACCACGCGTCGAGGAACCCGAAGAGGTCGCCCACCGTCACGCCGCCGTCGTGGTCGAAGTCGCCGGGGCACGGCAGAGGCGGCGGCGTGAGCGCCAGCGTCGCCTGCGCCATGAGGATCGGCGCGCCCTTGCCCGTCGACGACCACAGGTTGTAGAGCGTGTTCCCCCAGTGGTTCGACGTGTTCGCGTCGCGCAGGTGCTCGATGTACTCCTTCGGCGTGTTCTGGTAGTACAGACGCACCGTCGCGCTCTCCGCCCCGGGCGGGATCGCGTACGGCGCATCGTCCCAGTACTGCCCGTCGGCGTACGCGTGGCCCACCGCCGGGGCGCCGGCCGCCTCGAACGCCGCGTTGACAAAGCCCCGCGGCGGGATGCGGTTGTCGAACTCGATCGTGTCCGCCAGCGCCATGTGCGCCGTCACGCCCGCCGGCAAACCGGTGGCCAGCGCCGCGTCGGCGCTCAGGCCCACGCGCATCTCGTACACGCGCGTGCTCGAAGTATCCAGCTCGGCGGTCGCCGCGTCGTACGCGCCGTGCTCGCCGAGTACCGCCCCCGAGCCGTCGCGAAAGACGACGTTCAGCCACACGCGCCGGCCCTCGATGTGCCCCGTCGGCAGTTTGTGCCCCGACTCGTTGGTGACCCGCGCCGTCAGCGTCGCGCCGCTCTGGCTCAGGCTCAGGCTCGCCGCTCGCTGCAGCATGTCCACCGCCTTCGCACGCCCCGCGGCGATGTGCGACGGGTTCACCGCCGGGTCGCCCTGGGTGTACGCAGCGATGATGTCCAGCACCTGCGCACCCGCCCCGGCGAAGTCGTGCGTGCGCGCGTCGCCCCGCGCCGGGCCGATGATGCACAGTTTCCCGCTTGCGCGCGGCATGTGGCAGTCCTGGCACGTCGAGACCACGCCCGCGCCCACGCCCCCGAACCGCCCGCCCATGTCCACCCCGCCCGACGCGAACGCGCTCAGACGCCACTCGCTGAAGGTGCGCTCCAGCGGGAACAGATGCTCGGGGTTCTCGTCGGGCGTGCGCTGGTCCAGCGCGTTGTAGCGGTACGTGCCGTCGGCCTGGCGGCTGACGGCGACGTTCCCCACCTCGTGGCACGTGCCGCAGAAGTTCCCCGTCGCGTGGAAGGGCGAGGCGACGAACTCGTGCGGCGTCTGGGGGTTCAACCGCGCCGAGCGCCGGTTCCCCGCCGGGTCGAGCACGAACATCGAGTTGCCGTAATGCTCGGGCGGGCCCCCCTCAAGCCCGGCGAGGATCGCCTGATCGCCCGAAGGGCTGACGCCCGGCTTGTAGACCGGGTCGACCATCGAGTGGCAGAAGTGGCACGAGACGCCCTCTTTGTCGAGGCCGCTGAGCGTCGAGCCGTCCGGCTGCATCGCGTGCCCCGTGACGAAGGTCATCGGCACGTGGCAGCGCATGCAGAAATACCCGGCGTTCACGGTGTCCTGGTTGGCCAGGGCCATCTGGGCAAAGAAGAGCGGGTCGCGCCCGGCTTGGCCCATGAGCGAACCGGACCAGGTCGCGTAGGGCTCGGTCGCGGGGTTGGTATAGCCGTGGCACGCCTGGCAGTTCGTCGCCGAGAGAATCGCGCCCGCATTCGCCTGCCCTACCTGCGTCCCGCGCAGGTGCAGGTCCTCGAAGGAGAGGAACACAATGGTGCCCGCGGCGACGGAGGCGACAAGCAACCCCGCGATGGAGGAAGAGAGCAGCGGCAGGGCCCGGCGCGGACGAGTGCACTCGCGAGACATGGTGGGCTCCGGTGAAAGCGCGCGGCGGTTGGGGGGCTGTGGGAAGGAGTGCTGAGGGAAGGAGGGGTGAGAGACGGAGGGGTAAGTAATGGAGATCTGGATAGATAACTCTATTGTACGGCCGCCAGCGTGCGGGGCAAGAATTTTTCAAACCGTGAGAAGCAGAGATCCGGCGAGGAGCGCAAGTGCGAACGACCACCGCA
>CALMQD010000451.1 GCA_937871415.1 uncultured Phycisphaerales bacterium
GACGCCGAGACGGGAGGCGGCGTCGGTGAGGGCGTCGAGTTGGTCGTGGTCGTGGAGGACGAGATGGAGGCGGCCCTCACCGGCGGCGCGGTAGATGGGGTCCATGCGGTCGAGCGCGAAGACGGGCATGAGGACGAGGATGGGGATGCGCGGGACGGCCTCGTAGATCTGACGCGCCTCGTCGAGGGTGTAGACGGCGAACATGTCGGCGCCGGGTGCGCGGTCGGCGGCGGGGCCGGGGCCGGCGCCGGCGGAGAGGCGCTTGGCGATGCGCGCGGCGCCGAGGCCGTAGGCGTCCTGCTTGAGGACGGCGCAGAGGTTGGCGGGGCGCGTGGAGGCCGCCCCACTGCCGGCGCTGAGGACGGCGCGGATGAGATCGACGTTGCGGTCGATGGCGCGGAGGTCGACTTCGAGACGACTGGTGCCCAACGGGGACTCCTGAAAGCGCGGGGCCGGGGCGGCGTCTTGCCTAGTGAGGGGCGTGACGAGCGCGGCGGAAGATCTTTGGGACAGAGCGAGGCCGGAGCGGGGTTTACGCCCGGAATCCGGCGCGCGGGAACGGAAGTGGTATCGACCGGTTGCGGCTCCTACGATCAAACTCCAGACACGGGCCTGAGTTGCCCGGGGTTTTTCTTGAGAGCCGAGCGTGATTGGGTGGTGCCGCCGTGCTCTGGCGTGGCTTTTTCATGACTGATTTTGAAGGCGACCGGATGATCGACCAAGGCGACGAACACACGCAGATGCGGCAGACCGACTCGGAGACCTCGAACGCGCTGCAGGCGGGGGAGGCGTTGGAGGGCGCGACGACGGAGGGCGAGGAAGGGGAGGGTCGGACGTGGGATCCGGACGGGGCGCCGCCGGAGCGCTCGCAAGAGCCGTCGCACGGGCACAAGCACGGGCGTGCGGAAGATCGGCACGCGCAGCGGATGGTGGATGAGCGCCCGCGCGGGGGCGAGCGCGGCGAGCGGCGCGGGGATCGCGGTGGAGAACGGGGCGGCGAACGGAGTGGCGCGCGCGAAGGGCGTCACGAGGCGCGCGGCGGTGGGAATGGT
>CALMQD010000452.1 GCA_937871415.1 uncultured Phycisphaerales bacterium
CGTTGCGACCATACTCGGACGACGAGAGCTTCAGGCCCGCGGTGCCCGAGGCGTTGGCCTCGACGCCGGTCACGTCGGAGAACGTGTTGATCGCCTTGACGATCGACGACACGCTCGTGCCCGAGGCGAACGACAGTTCGCGAGAGCCCAGCGCGCCGGCCACTTCGATGGTGAACGAGCCGCCCGAACCGCCGAGGTTCAGCGCGCCGTTGGTCGAGAGGTACAGGCCGCCCTTCTGAGCGGACTGCGTGACGATCGCCTGCACGTCGAGCTGCTGGCCGAAGGCGAGCTTCGCGCCGTTGACGCGGAAGTCGCTCACGCCGGCCGCGACGCCCGAGGCGGTGTAGTCGAGGCTGCCGTTGAGCAGCTTCTTGCCCTGGAACGACGTCGCCGACGCGATGCGGTCGATCGTCTGCAGGATCGAATCGATCTGGAGCTGGTTCGCCGAACGCTCGTCGGGCGAAAGGCCCGCGGTGTTGGCGCTGCTCGTCACCAGGCCCTGGAGCTCGGTGAGCAGACCGGAGACTTCCTGCAGACCACCCTCGGCGATGTTCGCGACCTGGTCGGCGCGCTCCGAGTTGCTGATGGCCGCGTTCAGCGAGCTCTTCTCGCTGCGCAGGTTCTCCGACGCGATCAGGCCGGCCGGGTCGTCCTTGCCGCGGTTGATCCGCAGGCCGGTGCTCAGCCGCTCGAGCGACTGATTCAGCGTGAGGTTGTTGTTGCTCAACACACGCTGCGCGATCAGGGACTGGACGTTCGTGTTAATACGACTCATTGGCGAGTACCTCCGTGAACTCCAACCCGGCCTTCGACACCAGGGCGCCTGACGATGACTGGTCAGGGCCGCCCGCTGCGGCTGGTCATGGACAGGCGCCCGTCGAACTCTCCAGCGCCCGCTCGGCATCCGTACCGAGCTTCGTGTTTTCAGCCCCGCTTGCCTAAGCCCGGAAGCGACTCGGGCATCGACCACGCCCAGGGGCGAGTTCAGTGGCTGAGAAAAATCACATCTTGGAAAACCCAAAAACGAAAAAAGACCCGCCTCCTTCGGGGGGAGGCGGGTCGTTATTCGGTGCCGTTCTTGCGCTTATGGGGCCGTCCGGGGCTTCAAACCCCGCTCGCGACCCCTCGGTGTCGGGGCTCCGCGCCCCGCTCAACCCTACCCGAGCAGCTGCAGCACCTGCTGCGCCTGCTGGTTCGCCAGGCCCAGCACGCTCGTGCCCGCGCTGGTCAGGATCTGGGCCCGCGTCAGCGAGCTCGTCTCCTCCGCGAAGTCCGCGTCGCGGATCCGCGACTCGCTCGACGTGAGGTTCTCGACCGCCGCCTGCAGCGATCGCACGTTCGTTTGAAGCGTGTTCTTCTCGAACGCGCCCAGGCGTCCGCGGAGCACCGAGATCTCGTCCAGAGCACTCGTCAACACCGCGCTGGCGTTGGAGAAGTTGCCGCTCGACAGGTCGTTGGTCCCGCCCGAGCGCAGGCTCGACAGGAACTGCAGCGAACCGTTGATGAGCGTCCCGCCAAGGCGCGACGCCGCGACGGACTGGATCCCGATGTTCGTCTGGAGATTCGTGGTGATCTCAGAGCCGAGCTGGTAGAGCGCGCCGCCGCCGGTGATGCGGAACGTGCTCGACGAGCCGTTCGTGGTCGCGAAGCTCTCCTGCAGGATCATCTCCAGCGACAGGGCGGTGGAGTTCTGCAGCGAGATCTTCAGCCCGTCGCCGTTGCCCACGACGCCGTTGACGATCGCCGTGACGTTGCGCCCCTCGTCCCGGTTGGACTGCGAGAGCAGCGAGGTGAAGGCCGTGTCGGAGAAGGAGATCGTGCCCGGGATCGCCGCCGACGCCGGCAGCTCGAAAGTCTTGAAGTACCCGCCGCCCGGGGGCCCGCCGAGCCGCTTGATCGAGACGAACGACTTGCTCCCGTACTCGGTCGACATGAACCGCACGCCCGACGAGGGGTCGGAGGGGTTGATGAGCGCCGCCGACACGCCGGTCGCGGCCTTGAAGCTGTTGATGCCCGCCACGACCTCGCTCAGCGGGCGACCGACCTCGAACTCGAGCACCTGCACGCCCAGCGCGCCGGCGATCTCCAGCGTCGTCGTCGAGGTGATCACGCCCGTCGCGCCGCCCGAGAGGAACAGGCTCGCGACCTGGGCCGAGCTGATCACGTTCACGTCGACCTTGATGTTCGACTGGCCCGCGAAGTTCGCGGAGTACACCTGCGCCTTGCTGATCGCGTTGCTCTGCAGGCCCGACAGCACGTAGTCGAGCGAGCCGTTGAGCAGCTTGAGCCCGCCGAACGACGCCGTGTTGCTGATCCGCGTGATCGACTCGATCGCCGAGTCGATCTGCAGCTGGTTCGCCGCACGCTCCTCGTCCGACAGGCCGCCGGTGTTGGCGGCCTCGACCACCAGGCCCCGGATCGAGTTGAGCAGGTCCGCGACCTCGGAGAGCGAGCCCTCCGCCGTCGCGATCACGCTCGAGGCGCGCTGGGAGTTGCTGATCGCCTGGTTGGCGCCCGCGATCTCCGAGCGCAACCGCTCCGAGATGATCAGGCCCGCGGGGTTGTCCGCGCCGCGGTTGATCTTCACGCCCGTCGCCAGACGCTGCAGGCGCGTCTCAAGGTCCTGGTTGGCGCGGTTGAGATTCGCCCGCGCGATCAGGCTTGAGATGTTCGAGTTGATCCTAGCCATGGCAATCCTCCGTGATTGAGGCTCAGGCTGCTGGTCTTACGCCCGGACGCTCGTGTTCCTGTTCCGGGCCCGCGTTGCCGCCGTTCCAAGTGTTCCGTCGTTCCCGCTCACAAAACGCTCAGGCCGACTGCGCGTCCGGCCGTTGATGTATCGATGAATGCGGCGTCACCCGCGTGCCGCTCGTCAGCGGCGAGACCTTCCCACGCATCCCCGTCAGCCCCGGACGTACGCCCGGCGACATCGGAGACACGTCCGCCCCCTCCATCCGCGACGCCCGCTGGTTCTCCTGCTTGATCGCCTCGTACACCTCCTTGCGGTGCACCGCGATCCGCGTCGGGGCGTTGATCCCCAGCCTCACCTTGTCCCCACGGATATCGACGACCGTGATCTCCACGTCGTCGCCGATCATGATCGTTTCGTCGCGCTGTCGTGAAAGCACCAGCATCGATCGGCTCCTTCCTTGGTCGATGTGCCACGCGCGAGGCATCTCCAGACGCAGCCCGAGCGGCCTCCCTGCCGCCTTCCGCGGGCCAGCACGTTCCCCCCCCGCCCGCCGACGACCCGCCGCACGCAAGCGCGGGTCCGCCGGCCCCGCCGCCTCAGGCCGATACGGCCTTCGGCGCCTGCACGCCCTTGCCGAGCGTGATCAGCGGGTGGCGCGTGGTCCAGCGCTTCTCGGCGAGCACGAACTGCTCGCCCTGTCGATTGAGCGTGTTGATCACCAGCGGGCCCTGCAGGTTCGCCGTCAGGGTCTGGTCCACCTTGTTCACGATCACGAACACCTGCGCGTCCTCGAGTCGCGACAGCCCCAGGTCCCCCATCTGCTCCGACCGGATCGGAACCGAGTAGTCGGGAACGAAGAACGACGGGTCCGTCACCACGAACGCCAGCGACGGATCGTCCAGCGACTGCAGCCAGAAGAACGCGGAATCCTCCGCCGGCTCCAGCAGGCAGCACTTCCGGAACCCGCTGAATCCCAGCAGCCCCTTGGGAAAGCAGATCACGCGGTCCTCCGCGATCTCCACCGTCCCGAAACGCGTCGTGCGAACTTGCATGTGTGCGCTCCGCATCACCCTGGCCCGGAACTCGTCTCCAGGTCTCGGCCAACGTCGGCCGAGCGACCTCCTGTCGCCCTCCCACCTCCGGCCCCGCAGGCCAGCAGCGGGTCCGGGCACGGATCACTCTGTCAATCAACCCACCGGGCGTCAGCCCAGGAAGTCGAGAAGGCTCAGCGACTGAAGCTGCGCCCCGCTCTGCAGCGCCGCCTGCAGCTGCGTCCGGAGCGTGTTGAACTGGATCGCCGCGCTCGTGTAGTCCAGGTCCTGCACCCCGGACCGCAGCTGCTCGTCGATCGTGTTCAGGTCCTCCTGCCGCCTCGTCGCACCGTCCACACGGTTCGAGTACACACCGACGAGCGCACGCGCCTCGCTCAGGCGGTCCGTCGCCGTCTCCAGACCCTCCCCAGCAAGCGTGATGCCAGACGTGTCGTTCCCGCGCAGCGCGTCACGCAACTCCATCAGCGTCGTAAACAGGTTGTTCACGCGCACCGTCGCTCGATCTTGCGCGATGAATGTTGCGCTCCCCCCGTTGTAGTTCCCGCCCTCCAGGCCCAGGTCCTCCGCCGCCGCAGAGTTGTTCAGCTTCGTCACCCCGATCGCCCCCGGACCCACCGTCTGCACAAACGCGATGCCGTTCGCTCCGTCCGTCAGCGTCGCGTTGAAATCCCCCGCGCTCAGCGCCGGCGCCGTCGACACCAGCGGCGGCTGGCTCAACGCATCCGTGAACTCCTGGTTGATCCGGTCCAGCACCGTCTGGACGCTCGTCAGGTCCTGCGGCCGCAGGTCCACGTCGAACGCCTGCCCGAGCCGCGT
>CALMQD010000453.1 GCA_937871415.1 uncultured Phycisphaerales bacterium
AGCGCCCAGTGCTTGTCGGCCTCGGGGTTGGTCGCGCCCATCCGCACGCGCACGCCGCCGGCGATGCCCTGGGCGACGACGAAGACGAAGAGAAGAACGGCGAAGAGACGCGTGCGCTTGCCGGCGGGCGTGGGCGCTGTCGCGATGAACGTGTAGACCATCAGCGCGGCGGTGCAGATGCCCACGAGCGAACCGAAGAGGCGGTGGGTGTGCTCCAGGAACTTCGAGGGATTGCCCATGAGCGCGAGCGGGTAGAGGAACATGTTGGCGGTGTAGGAATCGGGCCAGCCGATGATCGCCATGCCGCTCTCGGTGCTGGTCACACTCCCGCCGATGATGAGCAGCGGCACCACGGCGACGCAGACGACCACGGCGAGCGAGCAGAGCCAGTCGCGCGGCGAAGCGGTGTCGCTCTTACGCGGGATGGTGCGCGGGCGGAGCGTCAGGCCCATGAGCCCGCCGACGAAGCCGATGACCGCACCGAGCGCGACGAAGGCCGCGGCGATCAGCGGGGCGCTGGGGATGAGCCCCTGAGCGCCGGGCGCGGGTGTGGTTTCGTCGAGGGGCTTGGTGAGGAGCGCCCCCAGGATCAGCAGGCCCAAGAGCGCGGTGAAGAGGCCCGAGAGCGTGGTGACAAGCCGGTGGCGGCGGAGGGGCGCGCGCCGCCCGACACAGACCGAAGCAATTAACCAGACGACGAGCACGCAGATCGACGCGGCCCGCTGCGGGAGGTTGATCCAGGGCAGGTGGGTGATGAAGGCGGCGACCCAGAGGGCCACCGACGAGGCGAGGGTGTAAGTCAGGATGGGGCCGGCGAGGGGCGCGGGTCGGGTCGACCAGTCGGGGGTGGTGTGATGCTCCGGTGAAGGGGAGACGGGCGGGGCGGTTGTCATGCGTGGAGTACCTCGCGTGAAGGCGGAAACGGGATGAGAGGTGGCGAAGGGGCAGGAGGGCGCGGACGGTGTCTTCAAACGACAGAGCGGTTGAGACTGGTTCTCATTTGCATTCTGTGCGGGTGGTTCGCTTGACAGGAGGTGGGGTAGTCGTGGAGACTTCCGGCCTCACGAGAAATCGTGCCGAACGGTGAAAAACGCCGAAAGCGTTCTCGCAAAGTGCGGGTTTTTCCGGACTTTGCGTTCGACAGCATAAGCCGCCGGGATTCCGCGTGCCTTTGGGGGCCACGGCGCTCGGCGGTGAAATGGCCCCGGGGGTTCGGGGGTTGTTGCACGCTCGCCCTGAACCGGCGAGGTGTAATAATCCACACTTGCTGTTTGATCGAAATCATTGCGGTCTGACAGGATAGGGGAACCGAACGCGTGTCCACCATCTTCCCGAAGGCAGCGAACAAGTGGCCGACGCTCATCGCGATGGGCGGCGGGTTCGGGGCCGTGTGCGTCATCGGACTGGTCTGGTACTACTTCACGCCCAAGTTCTGGCGCAGCGGGTACATGCCGAGCCAGCCGAGCATCACGGTGGCGTACGAGGCGGAGCTGCGGGCGTGGGCGCAGCAGAACAGCAAGCAGCCGGAGATTCCGGGGGAGACGTTCCCGGGGTTCTCGCACCAGATCCACGCGGGCAAACTGGCGATGGACTGCCGCTACTGCCACTCGCACGTCGAGGAGTCGGCGGAGGCGAACATCCCGGCGGTGAGCACGTGCATCGGGTGTCACGCGGAGAACCACGTGAACGACCAGATGTACGCGAAGGCGGAGCGGGTGAAGTTCATCCGGGACGCGTGGGCGAAGGATGAGCCGATCTACTGGCGCCGGGTGCACAAACTGCCGGACTATGTGCGGAACTTCCCGCACAACACGCACGTGCAGGCGGGCGTGAGCTGCCTGTCGTGCCACGGCAACATCATGGAGCAGCCGGTGGTGCGTCAGAGCGAGCCTTTGAGCATGGGCTGGTGCCTGGACTGTCACCGCAACCCGACGCCGAACCTGGTGCCGAAGGACAAGGTGACGGACCTGTACTGGGTGCGCGAGCAGATCAAGACCGAGGCCGGGGATCCGAGCGGCAACCCGAAGACGTCGGAGTCGCCCGGTGGCGAGGCGCTCCTGGAGAGCCTCAAGACGCGCGAGGGCGACCTGCACATCCTGCCGGCGAACTGCGGGGCGTGCCACTACTGACACGGGCGGCGCGGCGGGCGGGGGACGGGGGGGGCGGGGGGGCGGGGCGATGGTGACCGGACCGGGGCGCGGG
>CALMQD010000454.1 GCA_937871415.1 uncultured Phycisphaerales bacterium
CGACCCGCCTGGGTGCCCGTGCTGATGTTGCTTCCTCGTTTCCCGGTCGGCCGGAGGCCCACCAGCGCATCAGTGCGACGCACCCTTGACAAACGGCGCCGTCGGTCAATACTTGCATTGTGACGCAAATACGCAAAAAACGACCCCCCGCGACCCCCAGGCACGCCGCGGCCTGCGCCGGGCCCCTCGACCACCTCCTCGACCCAGCCCTCTTCAAGGCGCTCGCCGACCCCACCCGCGCCTCCCTGATCGCCTGCATCGCCAAGTGTTCGCGCGGCTGCTCCGTCGGGGAGGTGGCCGAGTGTTGCAACGTCGACTTGTCCGTGGTTTCCCGGCACCTCGCCCTGCTCGCCCGCGCCGGCGTGCTCGAAGCGCAGAAGCAGGGACGCACCGTGTACTACCGCGTGCGCTACACCGACGTGTGCCGATCGCTCCGCCTCCTCGCCGACGCGCTCGAGGAGTGCACGCCGGCATCTGCACCAAAGGGAGGCGCCTGCCATGGTAAGTGCTGCTGACCGCCCCCGCGTGCTGTTCCTGTGCACCGGCAACTCGTGCCGCAGTCAGATGGCGGAGGGCTGGGCTCGCGCCCTGCGCGGGAATGTGATCGACGCCTACTCCGCCGGCACCCACCCCCAGGGCCTGAACCCGCTCGCCGTCCGGGCGATGGCCGAAGCGGGGATCGACATCTCGCGTCACCAGTCCAAGGCCGCGGACGCGCTGGCTCACATCCCGTTCGACTTCGTCGTGACCGTGTGCGATTCCGCCCGCGAGGCGTGCCCGGTCTTCCCCGGTCGCGCGAGCGTTATTCATGCCGGGTTCGATGACCCACCCAGGCTCGCGAGCGGCGCCAAGACGGACGACGAAGCGATGCCGCACTACCGCCGCGTCCGCGACGAGATCCGAACGTACATCGAAACGCTGCCCCAATCTCTTTTCGGAGGCTCCAAGATGAACAACCGCCCCTGCTGCGACGATTCCTGCTGCCCCCCCACTCCCACTCCCCCTCCGGCTCCCATTCTCACTCCCGTCCCCGCCGCGCTCGACTCCCATGCCGTGCGCGATCATGTCCGCGAGGGCTACTCCCAAATCGCCCGGAGCGGATGCTGCGGGCCCAGCGGCGGAGGTTGTTGCGGCGCAACCGCCTTCTCGCCCGACCAACTCGCCCAGGCGATCGGCTACGCCTCGGGCGAACTCGACGCCGTCCCCGAGGGGGCCAACATGGGCCTCTCCTGCGGCAACCCAACCGCCATCGCCTCGCTGCGCCCCGGCGAGGTCGTGCTCGACCTCGGCGCGGGCGGTGGTTTCGACTGCTTCGTTGCCGGCCCCAAGGTCGGCAAGTCAGGCCGCGTGATCGGCGTCGACATGACGCCCGACATGCTCAGCAAGGCGCGCCGAAACGTCGCGGCCTATCGCGCGCAGACCGGGCTCGACAACGTCGAGTTCCGCCTCGGCGAGATCGAGTCGCTCCCCGTCGCCGACGCGAGCGTCGACGTGGTCATCTCCAACTGCGTCCTCAACCTTTCTCCCGACAAGCCCCGCGTCTGGCGCGAGATCGCCCGGGTGCTCAAGCCCGGAGGGCGCGTCGCCGTGTCCGATCTCGCGCTGGTGCGCCCGCTCCCTCCTTCGATCAAGGCGGACGTCGAGGCGCTCGTGGGGTGTGTGGCCGGCGCCGTGCTGGTCGAAGAAACCCGGGCCATGGCCGCGGCGGCGGGGCTCTCCGACATCACGCTCGCGCCCAAGCCGCAGTACATCGATGCGATGGTGGACTGGCAGGACCCGCTCTACCGCCGCATCATCGACGCCCTCCCGCCCGGGTCCAAGGCCAGCGATTACATCACGAGCCTCGACGTCACGGCGGTGAGGCGTTGAATCGACTGCTCGCGGAGGCGCTG
>CALMQD010000455.1 GCA_937871415.1 uncultured Phycisphaerales bacterium
TTAAGGGTGGGCTATGGAACCGGGCGCGGGGGGGGGGGTTTTTCACGGGGGGGGGCGGGGGTGGTTTCCCGGGGGGGGGGGGGGGGGGGCCCGGGCGGGTGCGCCGGTGCCTGCCGGTATCGGTGGCCCTGTGCGTGTGCTCGGCGTGGGCGGGGGCCCAGCAAGCGGCGGAACCCGTGCCGGCCGATGCCGCGAGCGGTCAGCAGCCCGTGGCGCTGGAGCAGTTGCCGGCGCTGGTGAGACTGGGGCTCAAGGCGGGGGTGACCGACCGCATCCCGGTGGCGCCGACGCTGGTGATCGTGGAAGATGACTCGTCGTACGCGCTGGCGATCGGTTCCTGGAGCGTGAAGGGGCGGTTCCCGATTCTTTATGATGACGGGACGGTGGCCAGCGCGCAGCGGATCGCGCGGTTTGTGCGCGCCTTTGCGCCCAAGAACATCCTGCACCTGGCGCCGGACCCGCAGCGTCCGATCTGGCCCAAGGACGAGCCGACTCGGCAACTGGCGATGCGGGCCGCGCTCGCCAGCGCCTGGCGCGATTCCGACCAGCCGATCCGCGCCGACGATCTGAAGGCGCAGTGGGACAAACTGCAGTTCAAGCCGGTGGGGGTGGTGGCGGCGGACGTGAACGACCCGACGTGGACGGCGGCGCTGGCGCTGGCGGCGGGGCACGGCCAGCCGCTGATCTTCCCCGAGTTCCCGCTGGTCGGGCGGAACGACCCGAACCTGCGGATGCCCTACGAGCAGGCGCGGGCGCTGGCGCAGTCGATCGAGGGCAAGACGGGCGAGACGGGGTACGAGTTCCGCGCGCTGGGGGACCAGATCGACGCGGTGACGGTGTGCTTCAACGGGAGCGTGAAGTTCGCGCCGCCGGGCACACCGCCGACGGAGCCGAACCTCTCTGCGGGTATGACCGACCTGGTCGGGCGGAACTTCGAGAACGCGGATGCGCCCGGGCAGACGCGCTGGGCGTGGAGCGGGCAGATCATCGGGAACTCGTCGGAGGCGACGTACGCGGCGATGTGCTCGCTGTTCCTTCCGACGGCGAGCGCGTGGCTGTTCGACGGGTACGGCCCGGAAGAAGCGTTCGCGTCGCACAAGCTGGCCAAGGGCGCGGAACTGCTGGGCAAGTCGGGGTTCGAGGTGTGGTTCGACGACGCGGGCCGCCAGGGCCTGGCGGACTGGCGTCGGCGGATCCTGGGGCTCCCGGCGCTGGAGCCGGGCCAGGGCGCGCCGGCGGCGAACGGGGGCGGGGGGGGCTTGGGGGGGGCGGCGGTGGAGCGCGGGCTGAACCGATCGCTGGTGATGGTGAACACCTCGGGGAACATGGACTTCTTCGATTTGAAGCCGGGGCAGGGGCGCACGGGGGATGTGCCGTTCCTGCGGACGCCGCCGGCGGTGTACTTCGTGCACTCGTGGTCGGCGACGGCGCCGGCGAACCGGGACACGCTCGCGGGGCGGTGGCTGGAGCGGGGCGCGTTCGCGTACTGCGGCTCGGTGCACGAGCCGTACCTGCAGGGCTTCGTGCCGCCGACGGTGGTTGCGGCGCGGCTGCTGGCCGGCGCGCCGTGGGGCGCGGCGGTGCGGTTCGAGAACGCGGGGCTGTGGAAGATCGTGACGCTGGGCGATCCTCTGTGGCGCGTGCGCAGGAGCATCGACCGGACGGACTCGCCCGCGGCGGTGACGCACACGCGGCCGCTCAGCGAGGAACTGGGCGAGCATCTCAAGGCGCGGGACTTCGAGAAGGCTCTCCGGGCGCTCTCGATGCTGGGGCGTGACGCGGACGTGGTGAAACTGGCGACGGCGATGCTGGACGACGCGCAGAAGCCGATGACGCCGGCGGCGGCGGTGCAGGCGCTGCCGAGCGTCTTCTTCCTGGGCGACTCGGAGACGTTCCGGCGCGTGTTCACGGAGGCGCTGCCGGTGATCAAGTCGGACGCGTCGCTGGCGGGGTTGCTCGACATGCCGTGGCAGGTGTACGAGCCGGTGATCTCGACGCTGCGCCGTCCGGAGGCGGAACTGCTGGTCCGGTGCGTGCGTTCGGGCGAGCAGCGCGAGAGCGACGCCCAGAAGGCGGCGGAGGCCATGAAGAACGCCCGTTGAGCGGGGCGTTGTTCGCGTACCATCGCACCGGATGTCGCAGGCACCGGTGGCACAACGGAGCGTCGGGCGCTGGGCGGGGGATTCGCACGCGCGGCGGTGGCCCGTGACGCTGTGGCTCTATGTCCTGAAGGACATGCTGCGGCTCATCGGGCTGACGGCGGCGGTCCTGGTGACGGTGATCGCGTTCGCGGCGAGCGTGAAGCCCCTGGCCGACGGCCAGTTGACGCCGGTGCAGTGCGTGAAGTTCATGGGCCTGGCGATGCTGCCGATGCTGCAGTACGCGCTGCCCTTCGCGGCGTGCTTCGGGGCGACGCTCGCGTACTACCGGCTGGCGAGCGACAACGAGGTGACGGCGGCGCACGCGGGCGGGCTGTCGCACCGGGTGCTATTGGCGCCGACGCTGGCGACGGGGGTGGTGCTGGCGGTCGTGGTGTGGTGGCTGGGGAACTTCACGATCCCGCGGTTTCTGCGCAACATGTCGGAGATGGTTTCGCAGAACGCGACGCAGTTCATCGAGTCGAGCATCCAGCAGGGCCGGGCGCTGCAGACACGCATCGCGGGTCAGGACGCCTACGTCTATGCCGACTTCGTCAAGCCGTACCCGCGTCCCGAGGGCGACAGCGCCAACGCGTACGACCGGCTGTGGCTCGGGGGCATCCTGTTCGTGACGCTCAACGAGCAGGGGCAGGTGGTGTCGCAGGGGACAGCGCGCGAGGCGATGCTGTGGATCCGGCGCGGCGGGGGCGATTCGGGCGAAGCGTCGGGCGGCGCGGGGTCGGGCGCGACGGGCGGAACGGGCGAGGGCGGCGACGCGTCGTCGTCGACCGAGGTGGTGCTGCAGCCGGTCGATCCGCGGTTCTTCCAGGAGAAGGGCCGGGCCGAGGTCGGGCAGATGGTGCGGAGTTTCCGCGTTCCCAACGCGTTCCGAGACGACCCGAAGTTCATGACGCTGGGTGAACTGCTGAGCCTGAGCCGGCACCCGGAGCGCCTGCCGCAGGTGGACAAGCGGCGCAAGAGCCTGGCGCTGATTTTGGCGGAGAACACGCTGGCGGAGCAGATGCGCGGGGAGTTGCACGCGGGGCGGGCGTGCGAGTTCCGGGACTCGCGCGGGGTGCGGTACTTCCTGAAGGCGCGCGACCTGCGCCCGTCGCGGAACGTGGGGTGGTGGCGGATCCTGCCGGCGCGCGGCCAGCGGATCACGGTCGATCGCGTGACGGGCGACAACCAGCCGGCGCAGGGGTACTCGGCGAACTACGCGGAGATGAAGATCACGCGCGGGCGCGACCCCTTGAGCGAGGAAGAGTTCCTGAGCGTGCACCTGCGCCTGGGCGAGGTGTCGGGCGCGGTGAGTGATGAGACGGACCTGCCGCCGCCGGGGGGCACG
>CALMQD010000456.1 GCA_937871415.1 uncultured Phycisphaerales bacterium
CGACGAAGCGACGAAGCGACGAAGCGACGAAGCGACGAAGCGACGAAGCGACGAACAGTTCAATTCTAGTTTGGAGGCATGCACAGGCGGCCCCCCAACGCCTGTGCCACCACCAGGAAGAAGGAAAAGCCGGAAGACGAAGGGTCAGCGTTTGTGGGCGGCGATCATGTCGGCGAGGCGGTCGAGGCCGCGGACGAGGCCGTTTTCGCCGGCGCGGGGCGGGCCGAAACTGAAGCGGACGTAGCCGGAGAGGGGCGATGAGCCGCGGCGTGCGCGGCCGGGGTTGACGTCGAAGAACTCGCCGGGGACGGTGAGGACCTTGTGTTTGAAGGCTTCGCGCATGAAGCCCTCGCCGGTGTTGAGCGGGGCGGGGAGGGACTCGACGCAGCCCCAGGCGTAGAAGGTGCCACTGGAGGTGTTGGCGCCGGGGCGCGGGTCGAAGGCGGGGAAGGTGATGCCGAGCGCGCGGAGGCGTTCGAGGGTGATTTTCTGCTTGATGGCGAACTCTTCGCGGACGGCGCGGGTCTCCTGGTCGGCGCGCTGGGCTTCGAGCACCTGGAGCGCGGCGCGCTGCATGGGGCGCGGGCAGCCGCCGTCGAGGAAACTGCCCGCGGCGGTGAGGGTCGCGATGATCTGCCTGGGCGCGACGACCCAGCCGACGCGCCAGCCGGGGTAGCGGAAGCACTTGGTCAGGCCGTCGATGATGATCGCTGGGTCCTGGTCGACGTCGTCGACATGGGAGGCGATGGAGACGCCGCCGGGCCCGGGGCCGGGCTCGCCGGGGGCGGAGTAGTGGAAGTGCGAGTAGAACTCGTCCATGAGGAGCCAGCAGCGCCGGCGGCGGGCGATGTCGAGCCAGGCCTGGAGTTCGGCGCCCTCGATGACGACGCCGGTGGGGTTGCAGGGGTTGCTGATGAGCAGCGCGCCGATGTGGTCCCTGGCGACGCGGGCTTCGAGTTCGTCGGGCGCGATGCGGAAGCCCTTGGAGGCGGGGAGGTCGATCCAGACCGGGTCGAGCCGGTCGAAGGTGGTCATGAGGTCTTCGTACGCGGTGTAGTCGGGGGTGAAGTAGCCGAGGCGCGAGCGGTCCATGGCGGCGCCGATGCGCGAGAGGGCCAGGCGGCCGCCCGCGGCGACGGCGACGTTCTCGATGGTGTACTTGCTGGACTTGCCGGCGCGGTAGAGGCGGTTGTAGTGGTCGGCGACGGCCTGGCGGAGTTCGGGTGTGCCTTCGACCGGGCCGTAGGCGTGGTCCATGGGCTGGAGGTTGATCTGGTTGATGCGCGGCGGCGCGCCGGGGATGTCGCCGACCTCGGGCATGCCCTGGCCGAGGTTGGTCCAGTCGGGGGCGCCCATTTTCCAGCCGACTTTCATGGCCTCGTTGTTCACGCGGATGACACCCATGAACGGGAGCGAGCGGAAGGGGCCGGTGGCGGCGTCGCGCGCGGGGGCGTCGTGGTGCGCAGGGCGGGCGGGGACGGCGGAGGTGGGAGGCGTCATGAGGGAACAGTAACAGGGCGCTCGGGCGCGCGGTGAGGGCTGTCGGAATCCGCGCGGCGGTGAGAGCGGCGCGGCGGCTGGTTGGGATGGCCGCGGGTGGGATGTGGTGAGAATGGAGTCGCTGGATGAACCGCGTGCACGGGCGGGGCGCGTGACAGGCCCGGGCGCGTGACAGGCCCGGGCGCGGGGACTGGACAGGGCGCGGTTGGGCGCGAAACATGCGGGATGCTGACGTTTTTGCTGTCACAGGTGTCGCCGGGGCCGAGCGCCGCGGCCGCGGGAGCGCCGATGGACCTGCTCGATA
>CALMQD010000457.1 GCA_937871415.1 uncultured Phycisphaerales bacterium
CGGCCCGACGGGCGTGGACCTCACGATCACCGCCGGCGAGTACGTCGCGATCATGGGCTACTCGGGCTCGGGCAAGTCGACGCTCATGAACATCCTGGGCTGCCTCGATCGGCCCACCAAGGGGACGTACCTGCTCGACGGGCGCAACTGCGCCGACCTGGACGACGAGGACCTCTCGGCGCTCCGCGGGCGCAAGATCGGGTTCGTGTTCCAGGCCTTCAACCTCATCCCGGAACTGACGGTGCTCGAGAACGTCGAGGTGCCGCTGTTCTATCAGGGCGTGCCGAAGGCCGAGCGGCGCCGGCGCGCCGAGAACAGCCTGCGCCTGGTGGGGCTGGGTGATCGCATGGAGCACCGGCCCCGGCAACTCTCGGGCGGGCAGCAGCAGCGCACGGCGATCGCCCGCGCGCTGGTGACCGACCCGGTGATCCTCATGGCCGACGAGCCGACGGGCAACCTCGACTCGACGACCGGCGAGCAGATCCTGAACCTCATCGAGACGCTGCACGCCGGCGGCATGACGATCGTCATGGTGACGCACGACGACCGCATCTCGGCGCGGTGCGAGCGCATCGTGCGATTGAAGGACGGGCTCACCGAGAGCGACACGCTCACCGCCCGCGGGCGGGAGCTCCGCGGCACTACGTGAACTTCACCGGGCGGTCCGCCTGCTCGGCGCGCGGCATGCCGCGCATCGGCTCGCGCTTGCTCGTGGTCTCGAACGCGAGGATGGTCAGATCGTCGTCCTGGTGGAAACTGCCGGCCTGGTTGTCGAGGTCGACGCCCAGCCGCTCCATCGCCGAGAGCAGGCTGTCGAGCGACTCGCCGCGGCGCATCGACGCCAGGTGCGTGAGGTACGCCTTGTTGCCGGCGCGTGAGTGGTCGGGCTTGGTGGGCGAGAACGCGGCCTCGATGCCGTCGGAGTGGATGACGAGCAGTTCGTCCTCTTCCAGGCGGATCGTGGTCTGCTGGTACTCGAAGTCCTCGACAACGCCCAGGAGCATGCCCGAGACGTCGACCGCGCGCACGCCGTGGCGCGAGACGCGCAGCGGCGGGGGGTGCCCCGCGCACGCGAGATCGATGAGGCCTGTGCGTGTGTCGATGATCCCGCAGATGGCGGTCACGAAGCGCGCGGGGCCGGCGATCGAGTGGTGCAGTTCGCGGTTGAGCCGGCGGAGGGACTCGGCCGGGGGCACGAGGCGGTACCCGCCCTTGTCGATCTCCTTGCGCGGGAACGAGCCGGAGATGTAGAGCGTCATCAGCGCCGCGGGCACGCCGTGCCCCATCGCGTCGGCGAGGAAGAACCCGACGTGGAACTCGTCGAGGCGGCAGACGTCGTAGGTGTCGCCCGAGACGAAGCCGGCGGGGCGGAAGAGCACGCCGCACTCCACGCCGTCGACCACGGGCATGTGCTTGGGCAGGAAGTCGCGCTGCACGCGCGCGGCCAGGAGCAGTTCGCCGTGCAGGCGATCGATCTCCGCGGCGGTCTCGCCCTGGAAGGAGTGCGCCATCTTCAGGCTCTGGTCGAGCGCGCGCACCGAGCCCTGGCGCTGCGCCAGCGCATAGACCATGCCCGCCAGCGCCTGGGGGGGCGAGTCGAGCGCCTGGGCCAGGACGCTCCCCGGGTGGAACTCGTCGAGCCGATCGAGCGGGCCGTCGACGAGCATGAGCGCCGGCACCGTGGCCTGCTGCAGCACGTCGAGCACGCGGTACACACAGGTCTCGTCGTTGGAGTGTTTCGAGACGGGCGCCACGATCGCCGCGTCGCACGCCTTGATCGCGACGGTCGCGCGCGAGTCCGACAGCACCTGCTCGGCGGTGAGGAGTTCGAGCTTCGGCGGCGTGCTCTGCGCCGGCCAATGCCGGAAGATCCCGTCCCACCACCCCGGGCGGGACGCCTCCGAGCCGCCGGCCGCGATGAGCACGATCGAGAGTGGCTGCATGGGCTCCGTCCGCTGGCTGCGTCGGCCTCGGGCGCCGGGGATTCCCGTCGCCTCCGAGTTCCCGGACGTTCCGAGCGATCCATCGCCCGAACCCGGCGAGAAACCGAGCCCGACCGCGGCCATTGCCGGGGGCGGATCACGGACCGATCAACTCCAGAGCCATCGGACTACTTGGCGGTCTTCTTAAGCCCCGCGAGATCGACCTCGACCTTGTCCCCCTCCTTGAGTCCCATCTTCTTCGCCGACCCGGGGGGGATCTCGATCGCCACGCCGCAGGGGAAGACCGAGGAATACCGCGGGAGCGACTCCTCGTACAGCACCCGCGACTGCCCCGGCTTGATCGCCGGCGGGACCTTCATCTCGTGGATCTTGAGGATCCGCCCGACGTTGTCCAGGTACACAAGGTCCATGTCGACCAGGCAGTTGTTCATCCAGAACCGCTGGATGCCGAACTGGGCCGGCGGGAAAACGAAGATCATCCCGGTGTTGTCCGGGAAACTCGTGCGGCCCATCATGCCGACCTCGCGCGACTCGAAGGTGTTGGCGACTTCGAGTTTGAACGCCTGGCCGCCGATCTTCGCGTCCACGACCTGAAGGTCCTTGTTCACTTTGACGTTCGGGTCGGCCTTGGGCGGCTCGGTCTGAGCGGGTGTCGACTCGGCGGGCTTGGTTTCCGCCGGTTTGGTGTCGGCAGGCTTGGTCTCGGCGGGCTTGGTCTCGGCGGGCTTGGTCTCCGCCGGTTTGGTTTCGATGGGCTTGGTCGGCACCGGGGTCGCGCTCGGCGCGGGCTCCTTCGTGCCCTGTTCGCCCGCCGGCTTGTCGCAGGCACCCAGGCCCAGCAGCAGGGCGGTCACGGCCGCAACTGCGCCTCGCACCATCCCGGCGCGCCGCCCGTGCGTGCGCCTCAGCCCTTCCGTCGCGCCTGCAAGACCAGCCATTGATCATCCCTTTGCGTAAACGTGGTGTTCGTGCGGGGAACTTTAGCGCAATCCAACCGGGCCAAGAACTCGCCCGCGTTCATGCACATCGGCTCGCGGGCGTGCCCTTCTTGCTCGCCCCCGACGCCCGACCAACTGGCGATCAGCCCGATCACGGCCTCGGGCGGCACGCCGCGGGCCCGGTACGCCTCAACCCGCGTATCGCCGTGGCGCTTGGCGAGGCGCCGACCGTCCTCGCCGACGACCAGCGGCAGGTGCCAGTACTCCGGCACGCGCTCGTACCCCAGCGCCCGCATCAGCAGCACCTGACGGGCCGCGGAGTCCAGCAGGTCGTTGCCCCGGATCACGTCGGTCACGTGCTGGCGCTGGTCGTCAACGACCACCGCGAGCTGGTAGGACGGCTGGCCGCGCTTGGTCCAGAGGATGAAGTCGCCGACGCTTGCCGCGGGGTCGATCTTCTGCGCCCCGGCGAAGTGGTCGACGAACTCGACCGTGCTCCCCCGTCCGCCCGGATCATCGGGGAGCACGAAGCGCCAGTTCGTGAGGGTGTCGGCGGAGCCCGCCGCACCGGCGGGGGCGAACTCGCGCGGCGTGCGCGCATCCGCCGGTCTGAGCGACCGGGGGAACGCGATCTCGTGCGCACCTTCCTGCGGCGCCGAGGCCGCGCTCTCGATCTGCGCTCGCGACAGTTCGCACGGGTACGCCAGGCCCGAACGCGCCAGCACGCGCATCGCCGCCACGTAGGGCCCGAGGTCCTCGCTCTGCACGAGCACACCCTCGCCCAGGGCGCTCCGAGCGCCCTCGGACCCGTCCCAGTCGATCCCCAGCCACTCGAACGTCTCGAGGATGCTGCGCACCGATTCCGCCTTCACGCGCGGCGTATCCAGGTCCTCGATCCGCAGAATGAGTTTCCACCCCCGCTGACGCGCAATCGCCCACGTGAGGAGGAACGTCCGCGCATTGCCCAGGTGCAGCGCGCCCGTGGGCGACGGCGCCAGGCGCGTCACACGCGGTGCGCGGCCGTCGGACCCGGGCAGGGTCTTTCCCGATGGGCCGTGGGTGTGCGCTCGTGCGTCCGGCACGCGTGAGGGTAGTGCCGTTCCTATGCTGGCCCATGCCCACACCGACCCCTGCGAGTCCGAAGACCCCCGCGCCCCTGTCCGCCGCCGAGGTCGCCGAGCAACTCAAGCTCGCGCCGCAGTGGCAGGTGGGCGAAGGGCCGCACGCCCAACTCAACCGGACCTATCAGTTCCCCGACTTCGTCCGCGCGATCGCCTTCGTCAACGACATCGCCAAGTACGCCGAAGAGGCCCAGCACCACCCCGACATGCTCGTGCGATACAACAAGGTCACGCTCAGCGTGAACACCCATGACGCGGCCCCGGGCGGCGCCGTGACTCAGAAGGACTTCGACCTCGCCCGCGCCGCCGACACGCTCTTCATGCGCATGGGCGTCTGATCCGTCCGCCGGTCGCCGCGGCTGCCCCAACCCTACCCCCACGCCCGCCCCTTCCCGCCCCCCCCAAACTCCCCTCTTCCCGGCCGTGCCTCCCCCCGGCCC
>CALMQD010000458.1 GCA_937871415.1 uncultured Phycisphaerales bacterium
GTGTGGGCATGGCCTTCACGCTGCTGATCCCCAGCCCCGGCAGTGCCGGGCTCGTGCTGCTCGGGGCCGGTGTGGCGCTCCGCCGCCGGCGCTGAGTTCTGCGGCGGGCACGGAAACCCGATCCGAAAAGACAGGACCCCGGGGTTGAGGCCCCGGGGTCCTTGTTTGGTGCGGGTGTTTCTACGCTTACTGGTCCGCGGCTTCGCGGGCCTTGAGCGTGACCGGCACGACCTCGGTCTGGTCGGCGGTCTTGCCCTTGCGCTGCACGGTGACTTCCACCACGTCGCCGGGCTTGTGCTGGCTGAGCTGGGTCATCCAGGCCGCCACATCACCGATGTCGTGACCGTTCCACTTCAGCAGGCGGTCACCCTCGTGAATGCCGGCGACGGCGGCGGAGGTGTTGGGGTAGACCTCTCCAACGAGCACGCCCTCTTCGCCGTCGGCGTAGTTGCCGGGCGCGATTCCGAACCGGACCTTGACGTTCTTCATCGAGGTCTGGGCCGCGTCGCCGCCCTTGGCCTTGTCGGTGGACGTGAACTTGAGCGGCTCGGGTCGTTCGGCGATGTTCAGGGCGGTCATGGCGACGCACTGGGCGATGTCGGTCGCGTCGTTGATATCGATGAGGGCGGCAACGTCCCGGGGCGTGTGGTATTGCTCGTGAAGGCCCGTGAAGAAGAAGAGCACCGGGATGCCGGCGGAGTAGAACGAGGCATGGTCGGAGGGGCCGCGCCCCCCGGGCGAAGCCTTGACCGTGAACCCGCCCGAACTCGAGACGTCGGCTCCCCCGCTGGTTGCGGGCTCATTGCCCGAGGTGGCTGCACCGAGCATCCCGGCGACCGGGGCCTCGAAGTTCGGCAGCACGATATCGGCAAGACCCTCGGCCGTGCCGGTGCCGCCGATCTCCAGCGAGCGGTCCTTCGACCGCCCGATCATGTCCATGTTGAGCATGGCGACGAGTTTCGAGGCCTCGATCGGGGCGTTGCGCACGAACTCCTGCGAACCGATGAGCCCCATCTCTTCCGCGGAGAAGCCCAGGAACAGGATCGAGCGGGCGCCCTTGCCCTGCGCCGGGTTGTAGCCGTCGCGCAGCTTTGCGTAGGCACGGCTGAGGAGGTCCGCGGACAGGAGCATCCCCGAGGTTCCCGACGCGTTGTCGTCGGCGCCCGGATGGATGACGCCGAGTTCGCCCGTGCGCGAGCCGCCGGTGTACCCGTACCCCACGTGGTCGAAGTGTGCGCCGACGACGATGTACTCATCGGCCAGAGGGCCGAAGCCCGGGAGCACGCCGCCGACGTTCCACGTGATGCGCGGCCGGCGCTCGATCTTCGTGACCAGGCGGGCCGTGGCCTTGGCCAGGTCGATGGTCGCCGGCGCGCCCGCTTCGGGGGCGGGCATCGTGTCGGCCCATCGACGAAGATCCATGAGCGAACGACCCTTCGGGTCGGTCGCCTTGATCAGGCGCTCGCCCGCCTCGGGCGAGATCATGAGCACCGGCACGTCGAGTTTGCGGCTCCAGTTCGCCGTCGCCGCGGTCGAGTCGAGCTTCTTCACGCGCTCGTCGTCGGCGCCCGGCGTGTTGATGACGATGATCGCGGAGACGCCGCGCTGGATGGCCGACTGCAGTTTGCCCGCCAGGCCGGCGGCGGGCGACCAGCCCGCGCTGGTGACGTCGGCGTCACGCCACAGGCTCTTGCCGTCCTTGTCCATGGGCTCGAAACGGAGCATGACGGCGACCTTGCCGTTGAGATTCTCCGATTCGCTGTAGGAGGAGTACTTCGCACCATCCTTGCCGGTGCGCTCGAGCGAGTAGCCGACGAAGGCCAGCGGCGCTTCCGGCAGGTCGGCATCGGCCGAGAAGCCCAGCACCGTGTACTCCGATCCGGCCTTGAAATCCACGGGTCCGGACGGGGTGTTGAGCGACAGGACCGACTCCGACGCGATGGCCTCGCGGCCCGCGCGGAACTCCTGGAAGTACGTCGGCGCACCCGCCGAGTGGTCCTCGTTGTGCTGCTCGCCGGCCGCCGCGCCCTTCTCGTCTCCGGGCGTCTTCTCGGCGAAGGCCGGCTTCAGACCCAGACGCTGGAAGTGGAACGCGAGATAATCGGCGGCGATGCGGTTGCCCTTGGTCCCCGGGCCGCGGCCTTCCATGAACGGATCCGACAGCAGCATCAGGTGCTGGCGGTAGACCTCCCGGTCGCGGGCGTCGTCCGCGGGGATGGCGAACGCCGATTCGTGCGCCGCCGACGCTTCGGGAGTCGCAAGCCCGGCAGAGGGCTGGGCCAGGGCAAGGGTGAGGGGGGTAGACGTGACGAAGGCCGCTGTCGCGAAAGCCAGACGGCTGTTCTGGGCGAGTGAGCGGCGGGTCACCGGTGGGCGGCGGAAAACCATGCGGGAGGCTCCACAGGGCGGGAATTTCGACAGGGTCCAAGGCATCGTACCGCCTGGGGGCAATGGGGCTGCCGGCGCCGCGCCGGGAACCGTCGGGCGGCTGGCTGTCCGCCGGACCGGGGCCGTGCATCCGCGAGCCGGCGCCGCAGCGAACGGCTTGGGGGTGGGGGGTGTGCCGACCTAAAGTGGTGCCGCGAGTCCAAGGTGACGGCGATCGTTCCCGCCGCGCCGGGCTCATCGGTTCCGAAAGCCCGCGCTCCGGTCATGCCGCGAGCGCTCCCGAGAGATCCATGACCGCCCAAGCGCCGACCCCCGCCCCGACGTCACAG
>CALMQD010000459.1 GCA_937871415.1 uncultured Phycisphaerales bacterium
CGGAACGGAGCGGACGCAACCCGCCTGCACCCACGCCGCGACCGCGCCGACCGACGCCCTGCGCGAGGTCGCCAAAGCCATCGTGATCGCCGGGCTCATGATGGCGCCGATCTTCGGCATCGGCGGACGCGAGGTGTACCGGACGTGGCGTGAGCAAAAGACCCAGCGTCTCGCGGCGATGACCCTGCTGCGGGCGCACAGCGACCTCGTCGCGGCCCCGGCGCTCCCGGTGGTTTCGGCGGCCGACGCCGCGCACGGGCGCGACTTGTTTGTCGGCACGTGCGCCGCGTGCCACGGCCAGGATGCTCAAGGTGTTCAGGGGCTGGGCAAGGACCTGGTCCGCAGCGACTTTGTCGCGAGCATCAACGACCAGCAGCTGCACAAGTTCCTGATCGAGGGGCGCCCGGACGCCTTGCCGTTGGCGATGCCCCCCAGGGGCGGGCGCACCGACCTGACCGATTCAGACATCGATCATCTTGTGGCCTATCTCCGAGGGCTCCAGGACCCGCGCCGCATGCCGGCGTTGCCGGCGCCGCAGGTGGCGTCCACCCAGCCCAACGAGCAGGAGCAGGCGGCGGCGCTCGCGGCGGCGGGCGGGGACGCCGAGCTCGCCGGGTACATCGCGAGCGGTCGGAAGATCTATGCGTCCACGTGTTTTGCGTGCCACGGCCCGGAGGGTGCCGGCGTCAAGGGAAACGGCAAGGCGCTGGCGCACAACGAGTTTGTGAAGGGTCAGTCCGACGACGACCTGCTCGCGTTTGTGAAGAAGGGGCGGGCGCCGTCAGACCCCAAGAACACAACCGGCATCCAGATGCCGCCCAAGGGCGGCAATCCGGCCTTGTCCGACGACGACCTGCTCGACGTGATCTCGTACCTGCGCACGCTGCAAGGCGATAAGGCCGCCGCCGCGAGCGCGAAGTAACCCAGGCAACCGCGGTCCGGGCGGCCTTGTGGGCCGGTCCGGAGCGCACTTGAGAACGGAGAATGGCCATGCCTTTCTACTGCAGAGACTCCCGCATCCAACGCTGGGCGGCGGCGATCCTCGTCGCCGGTTCGGTGCTGTCCGTGTTCTCGACCGATGCCGTTGCCCAGCAGGAGGGCCGGCGTCGACGGAGCGGGCAGCAGGAGGTCAAGCCCATCGAACTGACGCCCGAGCAGACGGCACAACTGACCAAGATCGCCAACGAGCGCAAGCTCAATGTTGACGACCTTCTCGCGGCTGCGAAGACCTACATGCCCAGCGGACGCCACGACGAATACGTGCTGTTCTCGTCGGGCGGCCAGAGCGGCCAGATCTTCGCCATCGGGGTGCCGAGCATGCGCCTGCTCAGGAGCATCTCGGTCTTCACGCCCGAGTCCTGGCAGGGCTACGGCTTTGCCGGCGACGACGACCGGGTCCACAAGGAACTCGAGATCAACGGGCGCCCGGTGCTCTGGGGAGACACGCACCACCCGGCGCTATCGGAGACCAAGGGCGACTACGACGGCCAGTTCCTCTTCATCGGCGACAAGGCCAACGCCCGGCTCGGCGTCATCGACCTGCGCGACTGGGAGACCAAGCAGATCGTCAAGAACCCGCTGACCGTGTCGGACCACGGCGCAGCGTTTGTCACGCCCGACACGGACTACGTCATCGAGGGCGGGCAGTACGCCACGGTGCTGGGTTACGGGTACGCGCCGCCGGAGGAGTACAAGAAGTCGTACCGGGGCATGGTGACGATGTGGAAGTTCGACCGCGCCAAGGGACGGATCGACGTCGCCAAGTCGTTCGCGCTCGAACTCCCGCCCTACTGGCAGGACCTCTCGGACGCCGGGAAACTCGCCAGCGACGGCTGGTTCTTCGTGAACTCGTTCAACTCCGAGATGGCCACGGGCGGCATCGAGAAGGGCAACCCGCCCTTCGAGGCCGGCGCCAGCAAACGCGACATGGACTACCTCCACATCGTGAACTGGAAGAAGGCCGAGGAGGTCTTCAAGGCCGGGAAGGCCAAGCCGATCAACGGGTTCCCCGTCATCTCGCTCGACACGAGCATCGCCGAGGGCATCCTGTACTTCGCGCCCGAGCCCAAGAGCCCGCACGGCGTGGACGTGACGCCCAACGGGCAGTACATGGTCGTCGCGGGCAAACTCGACCCGCACGTCACCGTCTACTCGATCGAGAAGATCAAGAAGGCGATCGCGGAGAAGAAGTACAGCGGCAACGACGAGTACGGCGTGCCGATCCTTGAGTTCGACGCGGTGAAGGAGGCGCAGGTCGAGCTGGGCCTGGGGCCGTTGCACACGCAGTTCGACAACAAGGGCTACGCGTACACCTCCCTGTTCCTCGATTCGGCGGTGGCGCGCTGGTCGCTCGGCGGAGAGTACGCCAAACTGCACTCCGAGCAGCCCTGGACGCTCGTTCAGAAGACGCCGGTGCAGTACAACATCGGACACCTGTGCGCCGCCGAGGGCGACACCGTCAGCCCGGACGGCAACTACCTCATCTCGATGTCCAAGTGGTCGGTCGACCGCTTCCTCCAGACGGGCCCGATGCTGCCGCAGGTAGACGTGGAGTACTCCCTCCAGGCGGGCG
>CALMQD010000460.1 GCA_937871415.1 uncultured Phycisphaerales bacterium
TCGTTCAAGAACCGCTTGGTGGCGCGCGTGCCCGCCCGCGGCTTGGCCCCCAGTTCCGCGGCAAGCCGCAGCGCTCGCTCGATCGTCCTCGACCCGGCCGCGGCGCCGCCCGGCGCGTCATCGACGATTTCATGGACGAGCCCGATGCGCTTCGCATCGGCCGCGTCGGTGAGGTTGGGGTCGAGCATCCGCTCGCGCGCCGGCCCAGCGCCGGCGCCGGCAACAAGGAACGGCGCGCTGACCGCGGGCGAAATCCCCAGTCGAACCACGGGGTAGCCGAGGGTGAGGTCGCTCGACGCCACGACCATGTCGGCCCCGCCCAGGAGCGCGCACCCGCCCGCGATCGCACCGCCCTTGCCGTGCGCGGCGATCACGACGGGCATGGGGGCCCGGCGCATCGCGCGGATCGCCTCCGAAAGCCCGGCGAGCAGCTTCGGCAGGATCGACGCGTCCGCCGCGCACTGGCGCAGATCAAACCCCGCGCAGAAGCACGAACCCGGCAGGCCCGAGAGGACGATCGCGTCCACGGCGTCGTCGCACGCGGCGGCGTCGACAGCGGACACGAGCGCCCCGAGCATGTCCACGGTGAGCGCGTTGCGCTTCTCACTCCGCGTCAGTTCGACATGAACGATCGTCCGCCCTTCGATGGGGCGTCGCGTGGACCGAACCCACGGAGCAACCCCGGGCGCGCTTGATCCGGACGATTCCGCGCTCATGCCGCGCCCCCGCCGAGCCGCAGGCTCATGTGGTGTTCGCTGTACTCGCGCCCGTCGATCATCAGGCACCCGGGCTCGACGCCCCACGGGACAAACCCCATGGACTCGTAGAGCGCGCGTGCGGCGACGCTGCGCTCGCTCGCGGCCAGTTGCACCCGGAGCACTCCGGGGTCGCCCTCGCCCCGCCACAGCCGTGCCGTTTCCAGCGCTCGCTGGATGAGCCTTCGGCCTAGCCCGCGTCCGCGCCAAGCGGGGGTCACGTACACCCCCCAGATCATCGCGATGTGCCGACGCTTGGGCGCCTTGTCGCGGATGATCCCCGCGGCGGCGATCAGCCGCTCGTCCTCGAAGCAGCCCACCACCGCGTACTCGGACTCGGTCTCGGGCGCCGCGAGGGCCCGGCGCATGTGCACGACATCGCACCCCCGATCGGACTCTTCGCTGGCACAGAAAGCCCACGGCGAGTCCCGCAGCATCTCGCGCCGAAGGGCGACGTAGCTCTCGGCGTCGGACTCTCGAAGCAGGCGCGTCTCGCTCGTGCTCATGGGCGATGGTACGACCTCGCACAGACCATCGTGCCATCGCGAGTTTCTCCGGCCTCCGGCGGCCAAGTACAATCCCTCCATGGCTTCCAAGTTCACCACGCCCGAGCAGTACCTGGCCTCACTGCCCGAGGAACGCCGGCGAGACCTCGCCGCCGTTCGAGACGTCATCCGTGCAAACCTCGACAAAGGGATCGAGGAGGGAATCCAGTACAACATGATCGGCTACTACGTGCCGCACGAGGTCTACCCCGCGGGGTACCACTGCGACCCGAAGCAGCCGCTCCCCTTCGCGGGCCTGGGCGCGACCAAGAGCCACCTGAGCCTGTACTTCTTCGGGCTCTACTGCTCGCCGGCCGAGCGAGAGCGGTTCCAGGCCGAGTGGAAGAAGACCGGCAAGAAACTCGACATGGGCGCGGCCTGCATCCGGTTCAAACGACTCGAGGATGCCGCGCTCGACGTCATCGCCGGCGCGGTGCGGCGGCTCAAACTCAAGCCGTTCCTGTCGTACTACGAGCAGGTTCGGCCCGAGAACAAGAAACCCGGCGCGCCAAGTAAAAAGGCTTCGAGCCAGAGCAAGGGGAGCAAAGCGGCCGCCAAACCGGGCGCCGCCGCCGGCGGCAAACGCTCATCGAAGCCGTCTACCCGACGCAGCGCTGCGAAGCCAAGCGCGGCGAAACCCGCGGCCAAACGACCCAGGAAGCGGGCCTGAAGATGGACTACGAGATCCGCCTGGGGCGCGAGCACACCCGCATCGACGACGTGTGGGCGCTGCTCCGCGAGTCGTACTGGTCGCCCGGTGTCCGGCGCGAGGTCACCGAAGAAGCGGTCCGGAACAGTCTGTGCGTGGGCGCGTTTCACCCGGCGACCGACCGACAGGTCGGGTTCGCCCGCGCCGTGACCGACTACGCGACGTTCGCCTGGCTCTCCGACGTCGTCGTGCACCCGGAGCACCGTCGGCACGGGCTGTCGAAGCAGATGATCGAGACGCTGTTCGACCACCCGCAGCTGCGGACGCTCCGCCGGTGGTGCCTGGCGACGCGCGATGCGCACGACCTCTACGCGCGGTACGGTTTCAAGCCGGTCGATCCGGGGTTCTTCATGGAACGGAAGAACGACCCAACGGTTTGGCAAGCCACGCCCACAGCGCCGCCGCGACATCCGCCAGAATCCACGCGCTGAGCAGGTCGGGCGTGCCCGGGGCTCGTGACGCCGGATTGACCAGGGCGTTATGGATGAGGGTCTGGCCGAACATCGCTGCCTCGCTCGCGCCGGGCTCGCGCCGGGACGTGCGTATGGCCGCCTCGATCAGGAAGACGTGCGCGGCCCACGGATAACCCGTCGCGTTGTCCGGCTGCGTGTGCTCGATGTGCCAGGCCGCGGCGGACCGGACCCCATCGATGAGGCCCCGCTGCACGAGCGCGTGCGTCGACCGCTGCGCCAGCCACCACTGAGCGTGCAGGGCCCGCAACTCGGTCTCGGTCCAGACTTCGATCGCTCCGGCGTCTCCGGGCTCGGCCCCCGCGATGCCCGGGCGCGGCACGATCGGTCCCGGTGATGTCGAGGTCTCCGCGAGGGTCGGCCACGCGGCGGGAAGGGCCGCAGGACCTCCGCCCTGTCGCTCCACCAGTTCCCACCAGCGCCGGATGTCCGGCGATGCATCCGCGCTCGACGCCCGCGCCGCCGCACGGTCTCCCGAGAAAGCCCACCCCAGCACGTGGAGGATGAGCGGCTCATCGACCGCCCGAGAATGTCCGAGTTCATCGCGGAAGGCGCGGGCCTGCTCGGCCGCCGCGGGACCGCGTGCGTCCAGCCGATTCCCCAGCACTCTCCGCGCGAGGGTCTGGAGGTTTCGAGCCAGGGATTGCAGTTCTTCCGATGTCAGGGGGCTCTCCGGCTCAAGGCCCGGAAACTCGTGCCGGGCTGTCGATTGGCAGTATCGAACGATCCGCGTGCCACGGGTGTTTGTAGCGCGCCCGTCGCGCGGTAGACTGAGGCTCGATGGCCGCTCCGTCGTCCATCCGGATTGTCTCACGCTCGCGCGGGCGGAACCGAGCCCGCGCCCTATGGCTTCACGATCGCACGTGCCCGGGGTGCGGGTACAGCGGGCCCGAACTGCAACTGCGGGATGAGCAGCAGGTCTTTGAGTGCCCCCTTTGCGGCGAGGACTTGTACGCGCATCCCGCGCTGAGTTACGCGGAGCGCGAAGGCCTTTGCGAAGATCCCCCGCTCGACGGCCAGGATCTTTGGACGCTGGGCGCACGCGAAGCGACGCTCAGGGACCGAGTGGGCGCCGCGCCCGGACCGCGCCGCGCCCGCGGTGCACGCTGGGCGAGCACGCTCGCGGGCGGCGTAATGCGCAGACTCTCGCGCCGCTTGTCCCGCTTCTTTCGAGTCGATGCCCGGCGCTGAGGCGGCCGCCGGGCGCGGACCGGTCGGGATCCGGCCCGCTATCATCCGGCCCTATGAAGATCCACGAGTATCAGGCCCGCGAGCTGCTCGTCCAGGCCGGCATCCCCGTACCTCCCTCGGTGGTGATCGACCGGCCGACCGATGCCGGCAGCGCGTTCGACCAGGTGACGCTGGGCATGGGCAAGCCGCTGGCGGTGGTGAAAGCACAGGTTCACGCGGGCGGGCGCGGCAAGGCGGGCTTCGTGAAACTCGTGAAGACCCGGGCCGAGGCCGAACAGGCCGCTCAGTTCATGCTCACCAACCGCATGGTGAGCGTCCAGACCGGCCCGGAAGGGCTGGCGGTCAGGAAGCTGCTCGTCGGCTGCGCCGTGGACATCGCCCACGAGTTCTACCTCGCGATCACGACCGACCGTGCGACCCGGCGCAACGTGCTCATCGCCTCGCGCGAGGGCGGGGTGGACATCGAGACCGTCGCGCACGAACGCCCGGAGGCGATCCTCAAGCAGGCCCTGCACCCGACTCTCGGGCTCCAGCCCTTCGCGGCCCGCAAGGTCGCCTTCGCGCTGGGCTTCAAGGGCAAGCAGGTCGCGCAGGCCTCGGCGATCATGATCGCGCTGGCCAGACTCTTCGAGAGCAAGGACTGCTCGCTGGCCGAGATCAACCCGCTGGTTCTGACGCCGCCGAGCGACAAGCACCCCGACGGGCAGGTGGTCGCGGTGGACGCGAAGTTCAACTTCGATGACAACGGGCTGTTCCGTCATCCCGAACTCGAAGCGATGGCCGACGCGACGGAAGAGAATCCGTACGAGGTCCGCGCCCACCAGGCCGGGCTGTCGTACATCGCGCTCGAAGGGAATATCGGCTGCCTCGTCAACGGCGCGGGGCTTGCGATGGCCACCATGGACATCATCAAACTGCACGGCGGACAGCCCGCGAACTTCCTCGACGTCGGCGGCTCGGCCTCGGAGGCCGCGGTGACCGAGGCGTTCCGCATCATCCTCTCCGACCACGCCGTCAAGGGCGTGCTGGTCAACATCTTCGGCGGGATCATGAAGTGCGACATCATCGCGCAGGGCATCATCAATGCCGCGAAGGAGGTCGGGTTCAAGGTCCCGCTGGTCGTGCGCCTCGAAGGGACCAACGTGGAGGCCGGACGGAAACTGCTCGAGGGCGCGCGGTCGATGATCCCCACGCTGCAGGCCGGCTCGGACCTCGCCGATGCCGCGAAGAAGGTGTGCGCCGCGGTCAACTGAGGCACGCCGGCCGGCTCACAGCAGCCCGGCGGTTTCGGGCAGGCCCAGCATCAGGTTGGCGTTCTGGATCGCCTGCCCCGAAGCACCCTTGACGAGGTTGTCCTCGGCCGCGACCACCACCACGCGGAGCGGCGAGGAATCGCCCCCGACCACGCGTGCGTTCAGGTGCACCATGTTCGTCCGCTGCACATCGTGCAACGTCGGCGCATCGTCGCGCACGATCACGAACGGCTCGCCCGCGTAGGCATCGCGAAGCGCTCCCTGCACGACCTCGCTCGTCACCGGGCCGTGCTCAAGCGCCGGCTCGGTGTAGATCGTCTCGAGAATGCCGCGCTCGACCGGGAGCAGGTGCGGCACGAACAGCGGATCGGGGATCGCCGTCGCGCCCGCCGCCGCCTGAACCTGCGGCATGCCCCACCGCCGCATGCTCTGCCCGATCTCGGGCTGGTGACGGTGCACGCCCACCGAGTAAGTGCTGAAGTTCTCGTTGGCTTCGGGGAAGTGGAAGGTGGGCTTGGGTGCGCGCCCCCCGCCGCTCACGCCGCTTGCGGCGTTCACGATGATCGACCCCGGCTTGACGAGCCCGGCGCGGAGCAGCGGGACGATGGCCAACGCCGCGGCGGTCGGGTAGCACCCGGGATTGGCCACCAGCGAAGCCTCGCGTACCTGCCCGCGCGCCAGCTCGGTCAGGCCGTACACCGCCTGGGAAAGACGTCCGGCGTCGGTGTGGTGGTGCCCGTACGCCCGCTCGTAGACCGACGCGTCGGCGAGTCGGTACGCCGCCGAGAGGTCGACCACTTTGATGCCGGCAGAGAGCAGCGCCGGGGCGTGTTCCATGGCGGCCTCGTGGGGCAGGCACAGGAACGCGAGCCTCACGCCCAATCGGCGCATCGCGTCAGGGTCGATCGGGCCGCAATCGACCGCGCCCCGCCCGAGCCGTCCGCGCAGACGCGGGAACTCATCATCGATGCGCGGCGCGGGCACACGCGCCGATCCCAGGTAAACGCACGCCATCGACGGGTGGCGAGAGAGGATCTCGAGCAGCTCGAGCCCTGTATAGCCGGTCGGGCCGACGACGGCGACCGGGATCGGCGAGGAATCAGCGTTCATGGGGTGGATTGTCGCGGGCGCAGCGCACAAGTAAAGCCCGGACCGCGACGGCGGCAGGCCGAACCGTTACGCCAACCGGGCGATCGACGAGATCGAAATCAGTTGCACCCGACGAACCACGCATCGAGGAAGTCAAACAAGTCGCTCACGCCGACAGCCTTGTCGAAGTTGACGTCCGCGCTCGCACCCCCGGCGAACCAAGCGTCCAGGTAGGCGAAGAGGTCGCCCACGCCCCACTGCCCGTTGCGATCGAAATCCGCCGCACAGGACAGAACGGTGATCGTCTGGTTGGGGGCGACCGAGGCGTACTCGCTCACGCGACCGTCCGCCCACTCCACACGCAGCGTCACCGGCGCGAGCGATCCCGCCAGGCCGAAGTGCGCCGATCGCTCGGAGTTTCCGAGATAGTTCGGGTTCGCGGTGATCCACCGGTATTGCGGCGAAGCCGCGGCGTTGAGAACGACCCTCGCGCCGATGCCCTCCGGGGCGAGCCCCGGCGTGGCCCGGGAGTTGAGGAACACGCGGAGGTACGAGTGCGTCCCGGGATCGAGTTCGTTCCGATAGAACGTGATCGCGCCGGGGTTGGAGAAAATGATGATGTCCTGGTCGCCGTCGTTGTCGGCGTCGAACGTCACGAGCCCGCGCCCCTGCCCGGTGTGCGCGATGCCGCAGACCCCCGCCAAGGACGTAAACGTGCCGTTGGCGTTGTTCATGAACAGGCACGTCGGGTCGGTAAGGAACTCGCCCATATACGTGCCCTGATCGGTGCCGTTGGTCGCGATGAGGTCGAGGTTGCCGTCGTGATCGAAGTCGACGGCCGCGGTCCCCCAGCCCCAGCCCGTCTGCTTCACGCCCGCCGGATTCGAGACCTCGGCGAAGGTGTGGTTCCCGAGGTTGCGGTAGAGCATGTTGCCGGTGCCGGGGACCGACGGGACCACGTTGGTCGTGGTGATCGAGGTGACGTACCAGTCCGGCTTGCCGTCGCGGTCCAGATCGGCGACATACGCCCCCATGCCGTTGCCGTCGAGTCCGGTGCCCGAGGCGCCGGTGATCTCCGTGAACGTGCCGTTCGCGTTGTTCCTGAAGTACTTGGACGTCATTCCGTCGGCCGTCCAAAGCAGGTCGGGGTAGCGGTCGCCGTTGGTATCGATGAACCACGGCGAGAACCCGCGCACCGACGGGACAGTGGAGAAAGAGAACCCGCCCAGGATCGAGGAGGTCACGTCGGTGAAGGTGCCGTTCCCGTTGCTGTGGAAGATCTTGTTACCTGTCCCGGTGCGCCACCCGGCGACGGCCAGATCGAGATGGCCGTCGAGGTCGTAATCACCGAAACTTGCGCCGAAGCCGTCCGCCGCACTCGCCGAAGTTCGGTGAACTCCGGCCGCGACGGCCACGTTGGTAAACGTCCCGTTGCCGTTGTTGCGATAGAGCTTGTGCTGCGAGGGGGTGCCCGAGGGCGCGGAGGAACGCGCACCCCACGAGGTCACGTAAATGTCCTCCCAGCCGTCCTTGTTGTAATCGACGGCGATCGCTCCCGAGCCGATGTGGGTCACCGCGACCCCCCAGGCCGCGGCCTGGTTGGTGAAGGTGCCGTTCCCGTTGTTGATGAACAACTTGTCGGGCTCGTTGCCTCCCAGAACGAAAACATCCTGAAATCCGTCGTTGTTGAAGTCGCCGATGCAACCTCCACCCATCATCCACTCGTATGCTCCGTTGGTGCCGCGGCGTTCAGTGAACAGGCCCGAAGCAAAGGTCTCCTCGGTGAACGTGACAGGCTGCGCAAGCCCGATGCTCGCGGCTTGACCAACAACCAAGGCGATAACGCAGCCCTTCGACACGACGGTTCGTGCAGGCATACGGCCTCCCAACGAGATCGTCGGCCCGGCCTGGGTTCCGGGTCGAGGCTTCCCACTTCGTTCCCAGTCTACCTCGCCTGAGAAATCGCACAACCGCGATTTTCAACATGAGAACTCGGGTCCGGTTACCCGCTCACACCCCGGATCCAGCCGCCGCCCAAGACCCGATCGGGGTCGGTGGCGCTGTACAACACGATCGCCTGCCCCGGAGCGACGGCGATCTGCGGCTGCTCGAACTCGACGGTGCCGCACACAACCCCGGCATGTCCGGATTCCGCTTGAGCGGCGCCGTTCGGGCTTTTTCGCGGGCCCTGGGCGTGCCATCGCGCGGGCGCGGCCGGCGTGTTGTACCGGAACTTGGCCCACACCCGGCACTCCGACGGGATCGGTGCGATGAGCCAGTTCATCTCGCTGACTGTTGCGGTTCGGCACTCCAAACGCTCTTTGGGTCCGACCGTCACCGTGTTGCGTTCTGGGTCCTTCTCGACCACGAAGACCGGGTGACCCAGCGCCACCCCGACGCGCCGGCGCTGACCAATCGTGTACCGGTGCTGGCCCTCGTGCCCGCCGATGACGCGGCCCTCGGTGTCGAGGATGGCCCCCGGGCGCGCCAGTTCGGGGCGGCGCCGCTCGATCAGCCCCGCGTAGTCGTTGTCCGGGACAAAGCAGATCTCCTGCGAGTCCGGCTTGTCGAACGTCGGCAAACCGAACCGCTGTGCCATGTCCCGGACCTCGGACTTCGGATACTCGCCGATGGGCAGGAGCATGTTGGGCAGGTGGTCGCGCGGCACGCCGAATAGCACGTAGGACTGGTCCTTACTGCGATCGACGCCGCGCAGCAGGCTCCACTCCCCGGTGTCCCCGTCGAGGCGCACCCGGGCGTAATGCCCGCTGGCGACGAACCGGGCGCCGATCTGTTCCGCGTACTCGCGCAGCTTGCCGAACTTCAGCCAGTCGTTGCACCGCACGCAGGGGTTGGGCGTCCTGCCGGCGGCGTACTCGTCCACGAAATAGTCGATGATCCGACCGAAGTCCTTCTTGAAGTTCACCACGTAGAACGGCACGCCGAGTTCGGCGGCCACCAGGCGTGCGTCCGCCGCGTCGTTGATGGAGCAGCAGCCCTGGTGCCCAATCTTGAGCCTCGACGGGTCGCAGGCGATCTGAGCCGAGTCGAAGGGCGTGATGGCGTCGAGCGTCTCTCCCGGCGATCCCAGGCGCATGAAGACGCCGACGACCTCGTAGCCGGCGCGCACCAACAGCGCCGCGGCGACCGAGGAGTCCACGCCGCCGGACATGGCCACCAGCACCTTGCCCCTGCTGTTCTTCACGGACAATCGTAGAAGAGCCGGAGAGCGGGCGCGGTAGGATTGGGTCGCGAGGGGCCGGTTTCGTTGGCCCAGCGCCGGGTGGGGCCCGGCGGAACCCGCAGGGAGGCGTGCGTGCTGGAAGTCCTGATCATCGTCGTCGGCGTGCTGGTGCTGGGAGTGCTCGCGCTCCAGGTGTGGTTGCTCAGGCGCACGCGTCCGGGCTCGGCGACGGACCCGCTCGCGGCCGGGCTCGCCGAACTCCAGGGCTCGCTGGGTGTGGGCCTGGAGCGCATCGAGAAGCGGATGGCGGAAGAAGCGGACCGTTCGCGTCGTCTCGACGCCGACTCGTCGCGCCAGTTGCGGGAGGAACTCGCGGCGCAGATCGGGCGCGGGCACGACAGCGCCGGCCAGGCCGCACGCGACCTGCGTCAGGAGCTCACGGGCGGGTTGCAGGCGTTCTTCACGCGCATGCTCGAGTCCAACGATCGGCGCCTCGGCGAGATCCGGGACGAGGGCCGCGGCGCGGCGCTCGCCGCGCGGGCCGAACTGCAGGCCACGCTCAAGGCGCTGCAGGACCAGCTCTCGCAGCGGCTCGACGGCGCCTCCCAGAGCACGAGGCAGCAGCTGGCCGAGGTGACGCAGGCGCTCACGAACATCGGCGCCGCCAACGAGAAGCGGATGGAGGCGCTGCGGGAGACAGTCGACCAGCGGCTCCGCCTCCTGCAGGAGGACAACGCCGGCAAGCTCGAGCAGATGCGCCGGACCGTGGACGAGAAACTCGAGGGCACGCTCGAGCGGCGGCTGGGCGAGTCCTTCAAGCAGGTGTCCGAGCGTCTCGAAATGGTCCACAAGGGCCTGGGCGAGATGCAGCAGCTCGCCCACGGGGTCGGCGACCTGAAGAAAGTACTCACGAACGTCAAGACCCGCGGCACCTGGGGCGAGTGGCAGCTCTCCAACCTCCTCGAGCAGATGCTCACGCGCGACCAGTACGACACGAACGTGGAGGTGCGAAGGGGGAGCGGCGAGCGCGTCGAGTTCGCGGTCCGCTTCCCCGGACGCGACAACGACGCCGGCGCACCGATCTGGCTGCCGATCGACTCGAAGTGCCCGCAGGAGGACTATGAGCGCCTGGTCAAGGCCTCGGAGCAGGGCGATGCCGACGGCGTCCGCGATGCGATCAAGGGCCTGGAGGCCCGCATCCGCCAGTGCGGGAGGAGCATCAGCGAGAAGTACATCGCCCCGCCGCACTCGACGGACTTTGCGATCCTGTTCGTGCCCACCGAGGGGCTCTACGCCGAGGTGCTGCGGACGCCGGGGCTCGCCGACTGGCTGCAGCGAGAATGCCGCGTGCTGGTCGCCGGCCCGACAACTCTGGCCGCGATCCTCAACAGCCTGCAGATGGGGTTCCGCACGCTGGCGATCGAGAAACGGTCGAGCGAAGTCTGGAAGGTGCTCGCCGCGGTGAAGACCGAGTTCTCGAAGTTCGGCGAGGTTTTCGAGAAGGTCAAGAAGAAACTCGACGAGGCCTCGAACACCATCGAGAGCGCTTCGGTCAGGACGCGGGCGATGAGCCGCACGCTCAAGTCCGTGGACCAGTTGCCCGTGCCCGAAGCGAGCGCCATGCTCGGCCTGCCGGGCGAGGCGGTGGAGGCCAAGCCGGGCGGCGCGGGAACCGAGGGCCAAGCGACGGACGAGCCGCCCGATGCCGATGAGACTCACCGACTCCCCGGGGTGCGGTCCCGATGAGCGCGGGAACCCTGCCTGAGGCGGCCGCCTGCGGGACCCTCGTCGAGCACGAGCCCCTGCTGCGCATCGAGGACCTGGCCGTGAGTTTCTCGCGCGCCGGGTCTGATCGTGCCCGAGCGGTCGACGGCGTGAGCCTCACGGTTTTCCCCCGCCAGACGGTCGCGGTCGTCGGTGAGTCGGGGTGCGGCAAGAGTGTCACGGCCATGAGCCTGCTGCAACTGCTCCCCAGGCCGCAGGCGCGGGTCGAGCGCGGGCGCGCGCTCTTCCGTTCGGAGCGCGGCGAGCGCGATCTGCTCGCGCTCCCGGCGCACGAGATCCGCCGGGTCCGGGGCAACGAGATCGCGATGATCTTCCAGGAGCCCATGACCAGCCTGAACCCGGTCTACACCGTCGGCGAACAGATCGTCGAGGCGGTGCGGCTGCACCAGCGGATCTCGCCGAAGTCCGCCCGCGACGCGGCGGTGCGGGCGATGCGCGACGTCCGCATCCCCGACGCGGAGGGTCGGCTGAGCGCGTATCCGCACGAGTTCTCGGGCGGCATGCGCCAGCGCGTGATGATCGCCATGGCGCTAGCCTGCCGGCCCAGGCTGCTGATCGCCGACGAGCCGACGACGGCGCTCGACGTGACCGTGCAGGCACAGATCCTGGCCCTGCTGCGCTCCCTCCAGCGCGAACGGCAGATGTCGATCCTGCTCATCACGCACGACCTGGGCGTCGTCGCGGAGAACGCCGACGTCGTGTGCGTCATGTACGCCGGGCGGGTGGTCGAGTACGCGCGGGTGTTCGACCTCTTCGAGCGCCCGATGCACCCCTACATGCGCGGACTGCTCCAGTCGATCCCGCGAGTTTCGCAGCGCCGCGAGCGGCTCGTGACGATCCAGGAGAGCGTGAACACATCGAACGCGTTCGATGTGACGGACACGCGAGGGCGAACGCTCCGCGCCTGGTGGCCGGGGAAGGCCGGAACCGGCGGCGCACCCGCGGTCGCCGACGAGATGAGCGGGTACGCGCTCGTCGAAGCCGAGCCGGAGCACTGGGTCGGCGTCTGGGGA
>CALMQD010000461.1 GCA_937871415.1 uncultured Phycisphaerales bacterium
GTCGCGAAGTGACGCGGGGCGGTGGGAGCGGCGACCCGCGAAGCGCAGCAAAACCCCCGCGCCGGGCGCGGGGGCTCAGGTTCTGAAGACTGCTTTTCGTCGCCGAATCGAGCGGCGGGAGGGCTCACTCGCCGTCGGGCACGGCCGCGTACGTTCCATGGTCGGTCGAGTCTCGGAACACCTGCGATCCAAGCGAGTCCGACGCGACGAGCATGCGCCCCTTGGGCGAGAGTTCCGGCGTGGCCTCCACCCGCGGACCCTGGCTCGAACCGACGTCGAAGGACGTCTGCACTTCGTGGGCCACGGAGCACCCGCCCATGGTCAGTCCGAAGACGGCGACAAGACCCATCCCGATGCACAGACGACGGCGAGCGTGGCTCATGCAAACACCTCCATGAGGTCGCGTTGAAGTCTCCGCGGGGCCGATCGCGCCACGCGCCGGCCACGCACCATTCAGGACATCGGCCCGCCGGTGGTCCGTCTGGGGGCTTGCGTTCTGCGCGGGCCGCACCCCGGGAAAGGCTGCGGGGTCGTGAAGAGCCTGCGGTCTGCGCGGGCGGCGTGCCTTTCGTGCGTCGGGGTTTGCGGGCGTTGCCGGCGATCCCATAACATCGGACGGTGCCGAGGGCGTCGGCCCGGCGCGGTGGACAGGGGGAAACCGCGCGGGATCGACGCCGCAGCAGGAGGACGAATGAGCGACAGCCCATCCAAGCCGGCCCCGTCCGCAAACGAAGGCGGCGGCGCGCCGATCGATCCGAGGGCGCTGGCGGCCTCGCTGGGCGTCGCGAAACTGGAGGACGTCGACCCGCGCCGGGCCGCCGAACTGGCCGCCATGCTCAGCGAGGTGGTCGCGAACTTCGACCAGCTCGTGTGGGGCACCTACCGCGCCGTCGCGCCGACGTCGACGATCAAACGACAGCAGAACCTCAAGCAGGTGGTCGGACGCTTCGCGGCGGGCGACGCGGGCGTGAGCGCACGCCAGGTCAAGGACGAGCTCGACCGCCTGCGGCAGGTCGGCGCCGCGCTCATCGCCTCGCTCAACCAGGCGGGGCGCCAGTTCGCGCAGAAACAGGCGACCACCCTCGCGCCGTCGCAGATCGAGTCGTCTGTCAAACTCTCGGGCAAGAGCGTGATGACCGGCCTCGAGGCCCAGTGCTGGCGCAAGTACGTCGAACTGGCGGGCACGGGCGACGTCGACAGCGTCGAACGCGACCTGCTCTCGGCGATGGGAGCACACGCCGAGGCGCTGGCGCGCGGCGCGGGTGTGAAGTAACGAGCCGTTGAGGAGCGAGATTCCACGATGACGCTGGCCGAACTCTGCGAGCCGCTATTCCAGTACGTCTGCCGACTCAACCGCTCGGCCCGCAAGGGCGTGGCGCTCGAAGCGGCCCAGGTGCGCGCCGAGGTCGAGGAGGTCCTCTCCACGCTCAAGGCTCGTTCCACCGGCGAGGCGGCGCTGAAAGCCAACTACGAGAAGACCGAGATCGTGCTGGTGTACTTCGTCGACTGGGCCGTGCGCACCAGCCGCCTGCCCTTCGCGGGTTCCTGGGCCGACCTGGCGCTGCAGCGCGGGCGTCCCGGCGGCGACGAGGACTTCTTCGACGAGCTCGACAAGACGATCAAGGACCCCTCGCCCGAGGCGACCGAGCGCCTGCTGATCTTCTACACCTGCCTGGGGCTGGGGTTCACCGGCTGGTACGCGGGCCAGACGGATTACCTCCGCAAGAAAATGCAGGAAGTCCTGCCGCGGGTGCGCGGCATGGTCGACGCCGGCGTCGGCGACCGCATCACCCCCGAAGCATACGAGCGCGTGAACACCGCGGACCTCGTCGAGCCACCGGGGACCAAGGTCGCTGCCTTGGTGCTCGTCATGATCGGGCTGGCGGTCACGGTGCTCGCCGCCAACGCGGCGCTGTTCCTTGAACGCCGCAGCCAACTCAAGCAAACGCTCGCCGGGATCGTCGAGGCGGCGGGCGGCGCGAGCGCCGCGGCCAACGACGCCGGCGGCAAGGAGGCACGCCCGTGAGCGCACTCTTCGAGCGTTTCGCGAGCCTCTCGCTGGTCGGCAAGGCGCTGGTGCTGGGGGCCATCCTCGGCGTCATCGCGGCGCTGCTGATCGTCTTCGCCGGGAGCGTCGCCGTCTGGGTCGTCCTCGCCGGCGTGCTGCTGGTGGTGTTCCTCGTGATGGCGTTCCAGGCGGTGCTGGGCGCGATCTCGCGCAAGAAGAGCTCGCCCTTCGAGCGGGCCCTGGCCGGCGCGAGCGCCCTGACGCCGATGGGCGTGACCGAGCCGGCGCGCCGGGCGCGCCTCGACGATCTCCGACGCGTCTTCGAGAGCGGCGTAGAGAAGTTCCGGGCCGCCGGCAAGAACCTCTACGCCCTGCCGTGGTACCTGGTCGTCGGCGAGCCCGGTTCCGGCAAGACCGAGGCGATCCGCCACTGCAACGTGGGCTTCCCGCCGGGACTTCAGGACGAACTGCAGGGCTCGGGCGGCACACTGAACATGAACTGGTGGTTCACCAACCACGCCGTGATGCTCGACACCGCGGGCAGGCTCATGTTCGAGGAGGTCGAGCCCGGCTCGACCAGCGAGTGGCAGGAGTTCCTCAAACTCCTCAAGAAATACCGCACGAACTGCCCGGTCAACGGCATGCTCCTGGTGATCCCCGCCGAGAGTCTCATCCGCGACACCGCCGACCAGATCGAGAAGAAGGCCTCGCGCGTCGCCAGGCAGCTCGACACCGTGCAGCGCACGCTCGGGGTGCGCTTCCCCGTGTTCGTCGTTATCACCAAGGCCGACCTCATCAACGGCTTCCGCGAGTTCTTCGACAGCGTGCAGGACCCCGCGCTCCAGCACCAGATGCTCGGCTGGTCCAACCCGGCCAGCCTCGACGAGCCGTTCAACCCCGAGGCGGTCGAGGAGCACCTGAAGGTCGTGCAGCGCCGCCTGCTGCGCCGGCGCCTGGGCCTGATGCTCGACCCGGTCAACACCGAGAACCCCAAGGCGCGGCGCACGGACCAGGTCGACGCGCTCTACGCCTTCCCGGAGGCGCTGCTGTCGATCTCGCCCCGGCTCAAGCAGTACCTCTCGATGATCTTCGTGCAGGGCCAGTGGAGCGCCAAACCCCTGTTCCTGCGCGGCATCTACTTCACGAGTTCCATGCGCGAGGGCTCGGCGCTCGACTCCGACCTGGCTTCGGCGCTGGGCATCCCGGTCGATCAACTGCCCGAGGGACGCGTCTGGGAACGCGACCGCGCTTTCTTCCTGCGCGACCTGTTCATGAACAAGGTTTTCCGCGAGCGCGGCCTGGTGACCAGCAGCGCCAGCACGGGCAAGCTCCGGCGCGCGCGGGCCGCGCTCATCGCGGGGGTCGGTTTTGTCGGCCTGACGCTCCTGGGCGGGCTGACATACGCCGGCTCGGCGTCGCTCAAGTCCACGCTCGCGCGCCCGCTGGAGTTCTGGACCGACGTCGGGCGCACGTTCAGCAAGAACGCCCAGCCCGTCGACCCCGGAATCGGCACGCTCGTCGCGTCGGGAGGGAACACCGCGGGCGAGAGCGACCGGCACATGCTGCCCATCGTTTCCAAGCTGCTCCCCGCGGACGAGTACTACCAGTACCGCGGCGACGCGGGCGAGGACGCCGGCGACCTGGCCCGAATCCCCGGCGTGCGCGACGAGAACCGCCGACGCGCCACGTTCCCGATGGAGCTGCGCGACGCCGCGGCCGCGCGGATCCAGGTGCCCCTGATCTTCCGCCCGGCCGCCCTGATCTCCGGAGACTCCGCCTCGAACCTGCTCGAGAAGGACCGGCGCGACGCCGCCGCGGCGCTCACCCGCGCGAGCATCACCCTCCCGATCCTCGACTCGGTGCGCACGCGCTTGCGCACCGACAGCGACGAGTTCCAGCCCGACTGGACCCCGGCCGCGGCGGGCGCGATGGCGGAACTGATCCGTACTACCCGCGCCGCCGGCGCGAGCGTCCGCCCCGAGTCCGTCGAAGCCATGCTGCGTTATGCGCTTCTCGGCACGCGCGCCTTCGAGACCGAGGGCGTGCGCGACGACCTGACCGCGATCGCCGCGGCGATGGAGATGGGCGGCGCAACCCCCGACGCGAGCGCCGGGCTCGTCCGATCACGCGACCCCGAGACCCTGCGCGACGCGCTGCGCACCTGCGCCGATGCCGCCCGACAGAAAGGCGGCCCCGCGGCCGACGACCTCGCCGGGGCCTGCCGACGCCTGGAACAACTCCTGGGCGCACCGGTCGGCGCCGACCCCGCCGGCGATCCCGATGCGCTGGACCGCGCCAAGCCGCTGAACGCGGCGCTGGCCGCCTTCCTCGACGCACACCAGCGGGTCTTCGGCGTCGCCGCGCCGTCCGGCCCTGAAACACCCCCCCCGGGCCAGCCCGCAACCAAGGCGCACGCGCAGGGCAACCAACCGCCCGGTGCAACGGCGCCCGCCGCGCCCGCGGCCTCTGTGCCCACCGCATCCGCGACGCAGTACGAGAGTGCCGCGGCGATCGCCGGCGCTGTCGCCCAAGCCGCGGCGCAGACGTCCGCCAAGGCACGCGGGGCCCTGCCGCTGGCCGCGCTGAGCGCGGGGGGAGCCGCGGCCAGCGTCGAGTTCGACGCCCGCTACCAACCCGAAGCGATGGTGGACGTGCTCAAGCCCGTCCTTCAACGCCGCCTCGACCTGTCCGCCGAAGCGCTCACGACGCCCGCCGAATCGTTGCAGCAGAGCGCGGCGGACGAGTACCTCCGCCAGTACGTCGACTATTGGTCGAGGCGCGTGCTGGAAGACGCGCTCCCGGGGACCAGGACCGACTGGGACCAACTGCACCGAGCGCTCGCCGGTTCGGCGCAGGTCTGGAAGCACCACGGACCGCTCGGGCAGCTCGCCGAGCGCATCGGCCAGGCCGCGCGGGCGCCGTTGAACTCGATGGGCGACACGCTGCCCGTCGCGTGGGCGGTGCGGCTCGACCAGTTACGCAGGGCGGCGGACGGAGCCAAGGGCACGCTCGGCAACGACTCCTTCGAGCGGGCGATGGGCGCGATGCTCTCGTCGTGGACCGGGCTCGGGGCCGAGGCCGGCGCCGCGAGGTCAGCACTCGCGCAGCGCCTCGCCGCCCCGGCGGGGGTCAACGAGTTCTTCGGCGTCACGACGTCGCCCGGCGCCGACACCGACCTGGCGCAGTGCTACTGGCGCGAACTCTCTCTCCGCGCGGCCCTGTCGCTGCGGACGAGCGCGCGCGGCGATCAGCAGCCCGCCGTCGCCGACGCCCGCGCGCTCGCGGATGTGATCGGCGTCCTGAGATCGCCCCTCGACGTGGGCCCGGCTTCGCCGTCGATGCTCAGCCCGAGCATCGCGGGACCGGCGCTCGCCGCGTTCGCCGCGCTCGATTCCCGGCTCTCGCCCCTCGCCGCGCCCGAGGAATCAGGCCCGACCGTTGATCCCGGCGTGAACGCCGAAGTCGCCGCGGCCAAGTCGCAGCGTGTCATCAGCGCCGCCACGCTCGCCTCGTTGCGCGCATTCTCCCAATCGGTCGCGGCGGTCAATTCGGCGCAGTCGATCAAGTACCGCCTGAGCGTCGTGGCCGATGCGCCGCTCCCGAGCGGCAAGTCCTCGCTGCTCACGAACGTCAGCAGTGCGGATCTTGTCAGCGACGGGCGACCGCCGTTCGCCTCCGCCTTCAAGCCGGGCGCCGGGGTTGTCCAGCTGGGCGAGATCACATCCGGTGCGGGCGGCCCGGTGCTGGTGCGATGGAAGGACGGCGCCGGCAAGATCCTCGGCGTCACGGGCATCGACCGCGCCTGGGGGCCCGTCGGGCTGCGAGACTTGAGCGCTGCCGCGCCGGACGCCGGCCGTCCGAACGACGTGCTCCTGCCGGTCCGTCTCGTCGGCTCGGGAGGCGGTGAAGTCGCGGCGTGGGTGTGGATCCGGGTCGAGCGCGACGACGAACCGAGGTCCGTGCCGGGCGCGAGCGGGCGCTGACGACGGTGCACGCGCCCGGTGGTCCCCCGGGGCGGGCACAGTGCGGGCGCAGCAGCCGACGGACCGATGGACAGAGATCGACGGGTGCAATTGCAGGAGCAGGCGTATCTCCATTTTCTCCAAACTCCTCAAGCGACCCGCCGCCGCGCCCGCCGAGCCCGAGGTCTTCGTCGCCGCATTCGGCAAGCACCCGGCCTGGGACGATCACCTGGACGACCTGGGCCTCGAAACGCCCCGCCTGGTCAGTTTCAAGAGCGTGCTCTACAGCGAGGGCATCGCGGCGAACATCGACTCGGGCGCGTGGGAGAAACTCGACCCCGCGCAACGCGTCGAGACATGGGGGCACGATCTGCTCTGGTGGATGGGCACCGATGTCACGGTCGGGCGGCTGTGGGCAAGCGCTGACGGCAAGGGGCGCACGAAGTACCCGATGGTCGTGCTGGTTCAGTGCCGCGGCGTGAGCAGCGGCTGGGCGATCGACACGGCGCTGGGCGCCGTCGCCCGGGCGCAGCAGGCGCTCCAGCAAGCGACGACGCGCCCGCAGGTCATCGGCGAGCTTGACCGCCTCCGCGACTCGCTCCGGGAACAGGCCCGCGCGAACCCGGGCGCGATCGAGCGCGATCCGCGGCAGTTCGCCCTCCTGGCTCAGGCCCTCCACGCCGAACCCGAGGAGGCCGAGGCCGTTGGCGACGCGTCGTTCGGGCGGGCGATCTACGCCATCGAGCGCGAGGCCGCCGCGGCGGGGGTTCTCGCGCAGGACGCCGGCAAAAGCGGCCCGCCGGGCGGCGGCGCCGCGTCCAAGTGCGCCTCGTTGCGATTGCCGGTGCCGGTCAGTTGGAGCGGGTCGGCCACGGACGTGCAGACCCAGGGCCGTTCGCTCCGCGCCTGGCTGGATACCCTCCTGAGCCGCATCGATCCGGGCGTCCCGATGCTCCTGGTGAAACCCCAGGGGCGAGCGTGGGTAGACGCCATGGTGGGCGAACCGGGCCCGGCCCAGGTGTTCGCCCTGCGTGCGGGGGAAGCCATCATGCCCAAGGTCAGTCGCGTGCCGTACACGTTGGATTCTTCGTGGATGCAGAACCTCCGGCGCGAGGTCGAAAGCGCGCACAACGCGGCACCCGCGCCGGTCACAGGCTCCAGGCGATCGCTGCTCGGA
>CALMQD010000462.1 GCA_937871415.1 uncultured Phycisphaerales bacterium
CCACGCCCATGAGGCGCAGCGCCAGCGCGTGCGAACGCAGCGCCTGCGCGGGACTCGGGGCGTGAGGAGCATCGGGCGCGGTGCTGGATTGATCAGGAGTCACGGGCGCGAGGTCGAACGGATGGGCGCGCGGTCAGTTGTGCGGCGTGGCGGGCGGGGTCTGCGCGGGCTGGCCCTGAGCCGGCGGCGACTGGGGCTTGGGCTCTTCGGGCTTCGGATCCGCGGGCTTGGGCTGCTCGGGCTGGCTCGGCGCCGTCGCCGCGCCGGGGGTTTCGCCCGGTCGCGGTTCGTGACGCGGCGCCACCGCACGGCCGCCGGACGGAGACCCGCCGCCGATCGGCGACGTCTGCGAGTCGAGCAGCGGCCCGATGATGATGCCTGCGAAGAGCCCGATCACCAGCCCGAGAATGAGGCCGACGATCAACTTGTTGGAGCCCGACTGCGCGGGCGCTGGGGCGGTCGACATGGCATGCTCCCTGATCGCTTCGCCGGCGGGTGTGAGGACCCGGCACGTCGGACCCCTCCTCCCCGGGTGCACAATGCGGAGAAGATGGTAGCGGAACGGGGGGTGTGCGGGGAAGGGCGGTGCGAAGCGTGTGCCCGAGGCCCGGCTGTCGGCTGAACGTGGGGACCTCCGAGATCTTCACATGTGCCGGCGCATGCGGGCGATCCAGCGGGCGTGCTCGAGCAGGAGGCGTCGCAATTCGGCGGGAGGGGGCGAGCCGCGACCGAAGGCGGTGGCCTTCCGCCACTTCCAGTAGGGTCCGCCGAGGCGGAAGCGCGTGATGAGACCCAGGCGGAAGAGCTCCCAAAGTCCGGCGAGGAGTTCGAGCGGGTGTCGCATGGGCGGGACCGGGCGGCCGGGAGCGGCGGGAGAGACCGACCACTTATGGGTTGGCGGTCGAGAGCGTGTCGCGGTACCAGGCGAAGGTCTGGGCGATGCCGTCCTCGAGCGAGACGATGGGCTCGTAACCCAGCAGTGCCCGCGCCAGCTCGAGGTCTGCGAGCGAGTGACGCACGTCGCCGGGACGTTCTGGCTGGTGGATCGGGACCAGGTGGGGCATGGCGCAGCGCTCGGCGAGCAGGCGCGCCATCTCGAGCAGCGACACGCGCCGACCCGTGCCGACGTTGACGACCTCTCCGCTCAGGGTCTTCTCGGAAGCGCCTGCGAGAAGGTTCGCAAGGACGGCGTTGGAGACGAAGGTGAAGTCCCGCGACTGCTGCCCGTCGCCGAAGATCGTGGGACGCTGGCCGGCGAGGAGCGCGCGGGAGAATGCGGCGATGACGGCGGCGTAGGGAGAGTCGGCCGGCTGACGCGGGCCGAAGACGTTGAAGTAGCGCAAGCTAATGGTGGAGATGCCGAAGGACTTCGACCACGCGAGCATCGCGTGCTCGCCGGCGAGTTTGGAGGCCGCGTAGGGCGAGACCGGCGCGGGGAGCATCGTCTCGGTCTTGGGGAGCGTGGCGCCCTGGCCGTAGGCGGAGGAAGAGGCGGAGTACACGACGCGCTTGGCGTTGGCGCGTCGCGCGGCGTCGACGACGCGCATGGAGCCCAGCGCGTTCACGGCGTAGGAACGCTCCGGGTCGGCCAGGGAGCGCGGCACGGAGGAAACGGCCGCGAGGTGGAAGACCGTGTGCGCTCCGTCGAGGGCTTCGCGGAGCGCGGCGTCGTCGAGGATCGAAGCATGGAAGAACTGCACCCGCTCGGGTTCCATCTCGAGCAGTTCGCCCAGGTGATCGCTCGTGGAGCACGAGAGGTCGTCGATCACACGGATGGTCGCGCCCAGGGCCAGGAGGGCGTCGACGAGGTGTCCCCCGATGAAGCCGGCGCCGCCGGTGACCGCGACGGGGCGATCGGCGTACCGGGGGTGGAGGCGTGCGACGAACTCGTGCGGGAGGCGGAGCACCGATAGAGTCTAGCGGTCCCGGCGTCGCCCCCCAAGGGGGCGCGATGGGGAAAGGCGGGGCCCAAATGAAAACTCCCTCGCGCCGTGGCGAGGGAGTTCTTGAGCGAGTCGAGGATGGGGAGGTCGATTACTGGTTCGCGAACCACTGGTCGAGGAAGTAGAACAGGTCACCCGTGTTGACCGCGTTGTCCTGGTTCACGTCGGTAAAGCGAGCCGGATCAGTGTTCACCGGCAGGTTGAAGTACGTGAACCACTGATCGAGGTAGGCGAACAGCTCGCCGACGGAGGCGGAAACCTGCGGCGTCACCGCCGCGCCCGTGAAGGTCGCGGGATCGCCGGGCATGCCGGGCTTGAAGAAGCCCATGACGGCCGACTGGTTCAGGAACGAGGGCATGACGTTGGTGTCGAAGCGGAAGTTGAAGGTGTTGCCCCAACGGATGGCGTTGGCGCCCTGGTTGGTTGCGAAGTTCTGGGCGGTGCCCCAGGAGATGGCCATGTCGTTCTTGGTGGAGGGCCAGTCGGTGCCGTCGTACGTGGACCAGTTCGCACCCGTGGCCGACACGCCGTCGCCCGAGTGGTAGTCCACGTCGTGGAACCCGATGTTGCTGACGGAGACGTTCTGGGAGACGGGGATGGTGAACGAGCCGGCGCCGCGGTCGGAGTTCATGTTGTACAGGGCGTACTCGTAGCGCCACATGCCCGAGGGGAGCAGGTAGGCGCGGGAGTCGAGGATGAAGAAGCCCTCGTTGGGGGCCTGGATCTCGGTCTGCATGACGCGCGGATCGATCTCCTTCCACGCACGGATCGCGGACTTCTGACGCTGGGTCGTGTTGTACGAACCGGCGGCCGAGGCGAACGAGAAGTTGAACGCGGTGCCCGAGCCCGAGACCGCGACCTCGCGGAAGGAGGCGTTGTTGTTGTTGTTGCCGGCCTGCGCGTCGTCGTAGCAGACGTACTGGCCTTCACCGAAGTAGCGGGTCGTCGCGGCCGAGCCGCCGGTGGTCGCGACGAGGTCGGTCGTCTTGATCCGCAGGCGGCGACCGGTGTTGGTCGTGTAGCTGGGAGCGCCCGAGTAGGGCACGGGGTACGGGAACACGCCGCTGTGGGCGTTGACCTGGAACTTCGGGCCCGAGTTGGACTGGCCGGAGTTACGCGTGGCGGAGTACGGGTCGGAGCAGCCGACGCCCAGCGTGTTACCGTCGGTGCTCGAGCAGTTGGAGCAGCAGGCGGTGTTCGACAGCGCGAGGAAGCCGTGCTTCAGGAACGACTGGCCGATCTGCTCGAAACGACCGGCGCCGCCGGAGAAGGTGTAGCGGTAGGCGGACTGGGCGATCGCCGGGTGCTTGTTGGCGATGTCCGGCTGCGACGACGTGACGTCGCCGTCGTTGTACCACTGAACCGGGACGTTGCCGAGGTTGCAGGAGGTGGTGCCGAGGGAGAACGAGTCGTACGACACGCCCGCGACGGTGTCCGTGCCGGAGTTCGAGATGTCGTGGAGGACGCCGACGATCACGTCGGGGCCGATGGGCGGGAACACGCAGGTCTGACCCGCGGCCTGACCGGCGAGGACCACAAGAGACGCGACGGAGAGAACGCCTGCAGTACGTTTCATGCTCTTCTTCCTCTTTCAGGGAGTGACGAGAATCCCGAAACCGCGGCCCAGACCGGCCGCTCCCAACCACACTCGGCGACACGCCGCAAGGAACGATTTAGACGCGGCCGGATGGAGAAGTCCGGTGATCCGCGGTCATGCAAAGGACCCATTCGTCTGACAGTTCTTGCCGGTTGCACGCCGGGTCAGAGAACTCTCAGACCAATAGCAAGTGTAATCGGAGGTTCCGAACGAACCAGAGAAATTCTTCGGCGGCGCAAGATCATCGCGCAGAACCATCGCCGTTCCATGGGGTTTCCCCGGATGAATGATCGGATCTAAATACAAACAGATGCCGTACAATGAACCCCGCCCTGGCGACATTGGCTTTCGTCCGAAAAAACCGGTTGAATGGCGGCGTCCGGGGCGGTCCGGCGACGAACGACCTGCGCAGCACCGGACGCCAGCGGGTGGAGCGACCCCCGTGCGTCTTTCGCGATGGCGGGGATGAGCAC
>CALMQD010000463.1 GCA_937871415.1 uncultured Phycisphaerales bacterium
GCCGCGAGCCCGCCACGCTCATCGCGCGCCGCGCCCAGTTGCGCCCGGTCGTCGGTGGTGTTCTTGCCCGGGCTCCTGGGCGGGGGCGCGAACTTCGCGGGCCCGCCCGGCGACTCCGCCGTCCGCTCGCCCGCCCGATCCGCGCCGCCCGCGTCGCTGGTCATCGTGCCGCCGCCGGCGGCCGGCTTGACGAGGTACTGCTTCCACTCCGAGGTGGGCTCGGTGAACCGCACCGCGCCCTGCAGGCCCGCGGGGAACTCCAGCGGGTTCGGGATCTCGACCCGCACCCGGCGTGTCTGGCCCACGTAATCCGCCGCGGGTGAGACGTACAGCACCTTGCCCTGGATCAGCGCGGGCTTCTCGGGCAGGTTGAGCAGCACCCACGCGGGCGAGCCGGACTTCAGGCCCAGGCGGAGCGTCTCCTCCGTGTCGGGGTACGCGTCGAGCCACAGGTTGTCGATGTTGACCACGCGGATGGCGTCGACCTGTTCACCCACGCCCCTGCCGACCTCGATCATCACGTTCTCGACGATCCCGTCGAACGGTGCTTCCAGGCGGTAACGCTCGAACTGCCCGATGAGCCGGTCCAGGCCCGCCTTCTGCACCTGCCGGTTCAGCAGCGCCTGCTCGTACTGAACCTGAGTCGTCAGCGAGTCGGCGCGGGCACGCTCGAAATCCTCGGGCGTGAACACGCCGCCGGTCTTGAGCTGCTCGAACCGGAACTTCGCCAGGTCCGCGCTCGCCCGCGCGCCGCGCACCTCCAGGTCCGAGTCCGCCGCCAGGCGCTGCTGCTCGATCGCGGCCTTGATGTCCGCGTCGCGCACGCGGCTCATCACCTGCCCCTGCTTCACCCGGTCGCCGCCCTTGACCAGCACCTCCGCGACCTCGGCCGGGAAGACGTAGCGCATGGTTACGTCGCGACAGGGGTCGACCTTTGCCAACGCCTTGCCCGCAGACTCCTTGCCGCCGGCGAAGGACTCGACCAGCGACATCCAGCGCTTCGCGCTGCTGCCCTCCCCGGCGGCGACGGAAGCCGCGCCGGGCCCGGCCGGGGTAGGAGTGCTCTGGGCAAAAGCCGCCGAGATTCCCACGAGCAGGAGCATCCCGGCCGCGCTGGCAGCCTGGATTCGTCGTTTTGTCCGCACGCCGTTCGTCTGGTTCATCATGCTGCTTTGGCGCACCGTTGGTTTCCAGAGCCCGGAACGCGGCGCAATGTCCGGTCGGGCAAAGCCATCTAACTATCTATATGACAGCGACTTGTGCGCTCGGCGGGGTTGGGGGTCCGGGCCGGTCCGGCCCTTTCCAAGCTCACGCCGCCTTTCCGATCAGACGCATCCCGTGTTCGGGGAGTTCTTGTCGGCAAGTTTTGCGCTTTGTCCGGGGCACTCAGCCTCTGGCACAGCCGGTTTCCACCGGCCTTCGCGCCGCCACACAGATCTTTCGTTCCCCCATCGGCCCGGTTCCGGGTCTGGGCTGGTGTTTTCCTTGGCGAACGGCGGGAGCCCCCCTCCCGTCTCCACCTTCTCGGGTGGGGATCGTGTCTTTTCGTCACAACCCGCAAGGGCAACTTTATCCACCCAATCGATCGTTCGATAACCGGAGAACCGGGACCGCCCCCCGTTTTCGTCGCCCCGGCCCTGTTGGAGCTTCAGATGACGAATCCTCCCGCCGCCCCGAACTCTCCCAAGCCGCGTTCGGCGTCTTCCGCCCATTCCTCGATTGGCGGGCTGCCCGTCGCACCCGTGCAGATCGTGCCGCTCCCGGCGGGCGCGGTCCAGACCGTGCCCTTGCGGGGCCAAGCGGCGGCCAGGGCCGAGCACCTGGTCTCGACCTCGACCCACGCCATCGCCGCGGAGGGCGTGGCACCGACGAAGGGTCCCGATCGATCGCCCGATCCGAATGCTCCCGCTCCCGCACCGGCCGTCCGCGTGCTCCGCTGGAAACAGCCCGGCGCGGCCCCGGTCGGCGCGGCGGCGCCATCGTCGGACCCAGCCCCGCGAACGAGGACCGATCGGGAGCCGCTGGCCGAACTCGTCGATCGCGCCAGCGCCCAGATGATGATCCTGCGTCGGACGCTCGACGAAGCGCAGGTCCTGGGCAACGCCGCCCGGCGTGCGTCGGATGACCTCGCGGGCAACCTCGCGCACGTGCAGCAGGCGCAGAGCGAGATCGATGCCCGAATGGGGCGCGCCGCCGCCGGGCTGCGCGTGCTCGACTCCGCCCGGGAGACGCTCCACGCGCTCGACGAAGTCGTCTCCCGCATCCGGACCGTGAAGGACGGGCTGGGGCAGGAGTTCGACAACCGTCTGCGCGAGCAGGCGTCGCGGTTCGAGCGGCATATCGAGGAGCTCGGGCGGGAGTGGGCCGCGCGGCTGGAACGCCAGCACGAGGCTTGGACACAGCGGCTCTCGCGGCTCGAGAGGCTCGTCAACGAGCGTTTCGAAGAGGCCGAGCGCGAACTGCCCTCACGCGTCGAACTGCTCAAGTCCAGCTCGATCGTCGAAATCGAGCAGGCCTGCGAGGAGGTCCGTGCAGCCGCCGGCGCGGCGGAGAAGTCCGCCGACGGGGCGCTCCGCGCCGCTCGCGCCGAATCCGACCGCATCGCGGCCGGCCTCGAACGCCTCGCGTCGCAGGCGCAGGCCCGCGCCTCCCTCGCGCTCGACTCGGCGCAGGAACGCGTGCAGGAACTCGAACAGCGATCGGCTCAGATCGAGGCCGGCACGCGCCAGCGGCTCAACGAGATGGCGCACGAGGCCGCAACAACCCTCGGCGTCGAGGTCCGGTCGCTCTCCTCCGAGCAGGGCTGGCGCGACCGGCCGCGTCCGGGTTCGCTCGCCGAACTGGTG
>CALMQD010000464.1 GCA_937871415.1 uncultured Phycisphaerales bacterium
TTCCCCTTCCCCCCACTTCTCGCCGATACACCCTTCTCTTACCCGTGACCGCCGCACCTCTTCCATCCTCCCCCCGCCGCGTCCGCGTCGACCTCGCCGACCGCTCGTACGACGTCCTCATCGCGCCGCGCCTGCTCGCCTCCCTCGGCCCGCGCCTCCGCGATCTCTTCCCCGACGCCTCCCGATCGCTCGTCGTCCTCGACTCCGGCGTTCCCGAGTTCCTCCGCGGCCAGGCCGTCGGCTCCCTCGCCGCCGTCGGCCTGTCGCCCGCCACCGTCTCCCTCACGCCGATCGAGCACGACAAGTCCATCGCCACCTTCGAATCCCTCCTCGTTCGCGCCGCCGAAGCCCGACTCGAGCGCGCCGAGCCCATCATCGCCATCGGCGGCGGCATCGTCGGCGATCTCACCGGATTCGCCGCCGCCTCCTACCGCCGCGGCATCCCCTTCATCCAGTGCCCCACCACGCTCCTCGCGATGGTCGACGCCGCCGTCGGCGGCAAGACCGGCCTCAACATCGCCCTCCCCGCGACACCCACCTCGCCCGCCGCACTCCGCAAGAACATGGCCGGCGCCTTCTGGCAGCCGCGTCTGGTCCTCTGCGATCTCGAAACCCTCGACTCTCTCGCGCCCGACGAGTTCGCCGCCGGCCTCGCCGAATGCGTCAAGCACGCGCTCATCGCCGCCGACTGGAACGACCCGGATCTCTGGCATTGGACCACCGCCAACGCGCAACGCATCGGCGCACGCGATCCACACACCCTCCCCGAACTCGTCGAACGCAACGTCGCCCTCAAGGCCCGCGTCGTCGCTTCTGACGAACGCGAAGAGCGCCCCGCCTCCGAAGACCCCCGCGGCGGGCGCATGGCCCTCAACGCCGGTCACACCGTCGCCCACGCCCTCGAAGCCTGGTTCGATCACGCCCGCGCCGCCGATTCCTCCTCCAAACCCCTCCCCATCAAGCACGGCCAGGCCGTCGCCCTCGGCCTCATCGCCGAAGCCCTCGCTGCCCTCGCCAGTCCCCCTCCGCTCAACCCCGCCGCCCCCGCGCCCGCGCCATCTTCATCACTTGTCGACGCCATCCGCGCCGCGCTCGCCGCGCTCAATCTGCCGACGCACCTGAAGCACTTCAACGCCGCCCCGCGTGCCGACGAACTCCTCGGGCTCATGCTCGACGACAAGAAGACGCTCACCAGCCGCGTCCGCATCGTCGCCCCCACCGCCCCCGGCCACGCTCGGGTCTTCACCCCGTCCCGCGACGCCCTCCGCGCCGGCCTCACCGCCATCGGCGCGATCTGAATACGCACCCACCCACTCGCATCACACCCCTGTCTTTGCCTCATGCCACTTTGGCCCTTTGGCCATTCGCCGGTTTGCCATCTGGCCAATTGGCTCCCTCCCCCTCCCCGTTCAGGGCCCGCCCGACGCGCTCCCTCCCCCACGAAAACTTGAACTTTCCCCGTTTCAAGCACTTTCGAGCACCGACCCGATAACTCCGCAACTTCTGCGTGTTGCCTCTCCCGATCGCGCCGCGGCCTCTCGCCCCGACGCGCACAACCCACCGGGACCGGCCTCACGCCTGCGGAGCCGGTCTCATGCGAACCATCGCGATCGTCAACCAGAAAGGCGGCTGCGGCAAGACGACGACCGCGATCAACCTCGCCGGCGTCTTCGCCGCCAAAGGCTTCCGCACGCTCCTGGTCGACATGGACCCCCAGGGCCACTGCGCCGCCGGCCTGGCGATCCCCGAGCAGCGCATCGACAAGACCATCGGCGACGCGATGCTCGCCCCCGATTCCGCACCGATCGACGCCGACCGCCTCCTCTGGCGCGTCAGCCGAAACCTTGACCTCGCCCCCAGCACCACGCGCCTCGCCGCGCTCGAAGCCTCCCGCGGCTCGCTCGCCTCGCGCCCCGACGCCGAGCAGCGCTTGAAGAAAGCCCTCGCCCGCTTCGATTCGCAGTACGACGTCTGTCTGATCGACTGCTCACCCGCCATCGGCCTGCTCACCTTCAACTCCCTCGTCGCCGCCGACGAGGTGATCGTGCCGGTCGAGACCGGCTTCTTCTCCCTCCAGGGCGCGACCAAGCAGATCAACGCCATCAAGGCCCTCGCCAAGCGCCTCAGCATCACGCCGACCTACCGCCTGCTCGCGACGATGCACGACCCCAAGAGCATGCTCTCCAAGGACCTGCTCGACGAGGTCAGGCGCCGCTTCGCCGGACGCGTCATCCCCGTCGTCATCCGCTACGACGTCGCGCTCCGCGAGGCCGCGTCCTTCGGCCAGCCCGTCATCGAGTACTCCCGCGATTCCGCCGGCGCAGAAGATTACCTCGCCCTCGCTCAGTGGCTCGCCGAAACCGCCCTCAGCGGCGGCACCCCCACCGGCATCGTCGATGAACACGACACCCTCGCCGACGACCACGCCGACGCCTCCGCGCAGACTTCGCTCGGGCACGCCCTGAACCCGCCCGATCACGCCCAGCCCTCGCCGACCCCGGACGCTGCCCATTCCCCCGCCCTCGCGTCCCACGCCGCCGCGACCGTTGCGCCCGCGTCCTCGACCTCCCCCGCACCCGGCGCACGCACCGCCGACATGGTCGCCCGCACACGCAAACTCCAGCAGTCCCGCGCCGCTTCGGCCGCCGACCACGCCGCCGTAACGCCGATCGGCCCCGCTCCGACCGCCGCCGCCACGCTCGAGCCCAAGCCCGCGCGATCCCCCATCGCTTACGGCGTCCGCCCCCTCCCCGAAGGCGGCGGCGCGCTCTTTGTCCTTCCCGCCACCATCGGCAAGCGCGTCAGCGTCGCCGGCGAGTTCAACGCCTGGTCGAGCGAGCGCACGCCGCTCGAACTCAGCGCCACCGGCGAGACCTGGGAAGCCCGCGTCCCCATGCCCGCCGGAGCGAACCAGTACCGCCTCGTCGTCGACGGCGCGTGGATCGCCGATCCCTACAACCCAAACGTCGCGCCCAACCCCTTCGGCGGCACCAATAGCGTCGTCATGGTCCCGCCCGCTTCCGCTTCCAACTCGGGCACTCACGCCAAACTCGACCCCTTCGCCACCACCGCGCACGCCGCGCGTGAACACGCACTCGCCGCCGCAGCCGGGAGAAACGCATGAGCGGACGGATGAACGGCCGCAACTACCGCCGCGGCTCGCTCGGAGCATCGGTCGATCCGTTCAACGACCGCTTCCCCGACGACGCTGCCACGTTCGACGATCTCACCAACCTTTTCCTCGGCGACCTCGCCCCCTCCACCCCCACCGCCGCACCCGGGCGCGACGCCGAGAGCCAGGCCAGCCCCGACTCCACAGCGCCGCTCTCTCCGGCGCTTCGAGCCTCGAGCGTCGTCCCGGATCTTGATCGCTCTGCGCCGCAGCGCGCCGGTCAGTCGCTGCCCGCGGCGCCCTCGCCCCGCGACGCCCAGAACCCGCCCGTCGAAGTCCTCGTCCTGGGCCACCTCCCCGCGCTCGGCGCGATCTGGGGAACCCAGTACCTCCGCGACCTGGCGCGCCAGTGCGACACCCCTGTCGCCTCCTTCCGTCTCCAGGCCGGATTCGTCAGTGTCGAACTCTTCGACTTCGGCCCCGGCGGTGTCACCAAGCCCGCCATGGGGGTCAAGACCCTCGAAGACGCCGTGAACGCCGCGGCCGCCGTCGCTGGTCGCTGGGTCCTCCGCTCCGACGGCGACGACGAACTCGAACTCATCGACGGCCGCCTCATCCAGACTGTCACGCTCCTGACCGGTGCCGACGAAGCCGCCACCATCGGCGCTTACCGCACCATCAAGCGCCTCGCGCAGCGTCTCGAAGCCCTCGAGCCCACGCCCGCGCCGCGACTCCACGTCGTCGTCATGGGCACCAACCCCGAGCAGACCCAGCGCGTCGGCGAGAAACTCGCCTCGACCGCCAATGCCTGCCTCGGACGCGAAGTCTCCTTCCAGACCGCCGCCGCGCGCATCGGCGCGATGCGCCCGGCCACGCTTTTCTTCAACGGCAAGTCCAACGCGCGCCCGGCGGAAGTCCTTTCGATGCTCGACGCTGCGTTCCGCGCCCGCCCCGCCGCCGCGCCGGTCTCTTCAACCCGCGCCAGGCCCGTCGCCCCCCCTTCCCCCAGCATCACAACGACGGCTTCTTCTCCTGCGCCCGCCGCGACGACTTCCTCCGCAGGCACGCAAGACCTCTCCCACGACCTCCTCGACGAAGCCGCGGCCAGCCTCGCCGCAACTCTTCCCGCCGCGCTCATCGCCGAACGCCCCCCCCCCCCCCCCCCCCCCCCCCCCCCCCGCCCCCCCCCCCCCCCCCCCCC
>CALMQD010000465.1 GCA_937871415.1 uncultured Phycisphaerales bacterium
CGCCGATACGACTGGTCGGCGGCGAGCACCGCCGGCGCGAGATCGGCGTGATCTCTCGGGGTCGCACGGTGCGTGCCGGCGCGCCCGGTGAGGAGCCCTACCAGGCCGGCCCACGCCCGCCGAAGTCTGTCGCGACCGGGCCCGCTCGCGCCGCTCCGACGGAAGAGGAGAACGGCGGCCAGAATCGCGGCGCCGGCGACGAGCATGATCCCGGCGATCCACAACGAGGACGTCGACCGGGACGACGCGGGGAAGGGCGCGAGTGGATCACTCGCCGATTGGGCGACGACGAGGAGCGTTTGCTGAATGGCGATCCCCATGGGTTGGTTCATCCTTGAACCGCGGCGGTCCGGTCCGACTTCAACAGCAGTGTATCGTCCAACGTACCATCGGTGTATGAGCCGGTCGAGCCGCCCAACGCGGACGCGGAGACCCGGGGCGGGCCGTTCGCCGCGCCCCGACCCGGCCGGCGTGCGCCGGCTGCCGCAGGCGGGCAGGATCATCGCCGCTTGGAGACGGCTGACTTCTCCGGCGCGGGCGAGGCGGTCGGGGCCGGGCGATCTCACGATCATCGGGCTCAGCGGGGGCGCCGATTCGTCAGCGCTGCTGCTGGCGCTCTGCGCCGGACCGGTGTCGATCCGCAAGCGGTTGATCGCGGTGCATGTCCTGCACGACTTGCGCCCGCGAGACCAGGCGCTGGGAGACCGGGATCGCGCCCGCGCGCTGTGCGACGGCCTGGGTGTCGAGTTTGTCGAGCGTGAGGTCTCGGTTCACGGAGCCATCCGGGGCGGGTTGGTCGAGGGACGGCCTCCCACGCGGAACTTCGAGGCGGTTGCGCGAAGGCTGCGGTACCGAGCCCTGGCGGAAGAAGCGGTGGTGCGCGGTGCACGGTTCATCGCGACTGCGCACCATGCCGACGATCACCTCGAAACAGTGCTGATGCACCTGCTCCGGGGCTCGGGCCTGCGCGGGCTTGCGGGCATTGCGCCCAGCCGCGCCCTGCCGGTCCGGCTGAATCCCAGCAATTCGGCTGAAAGCCGCGTCGACAGCGACGGACCGGGCGATCGGGGCGTCACGCAGCGGCTCGCACTGATCCGCCCGCTTCTCGCGGCGGGCGTGGGGCGGGCCGATTCGGTGCTTGTCTGCCGCGCCGCGGGCTTTGAATGGGCAGAAGACCGGACCAACTCTGACACGACGCGCCTGCGGGCCGCGATCCGTGGGCGCGTACTGCCGGAACTCAAGCGTCTGCGCCCCGCGTGCCTGGAGGCATCGGTCCGCTGCGCCGAACTGCTCCGGGACGCCGATCGACTGACCAAGTCCGCGGCCCAACGCGTGGTCGAGCGCGCGGACGTTCGCGTGGAAGGCGCCAAGGCGGCGTACCGCTGGCCTCGGAGTGCCCTGCGCCGCCGGAGTGTGCTGGTCATCGGTGAAACGCTGCGACAGGCCGCGGCCGATCGAGGACAGAACCTGCCCCGCCCGTCTCAAGCAGCGGACTCCGATGCCGTTGCGTTGTCAAGGGGCGTGGGGGTGGTGGGGGGGGCGGCAGCGGAGGGGATGGATCGCCTGACGGGGCGCGTGCTGCTGCCGGTCATCGCGGCGATCCGCGATGACTCCACCGAGCCGCGCCGCTTCCGGTTGCCCGGCCTCGACGTCCGCGTCACGGCGGGCGAGGTTTGTGCGGTCACGGCTTGTCCAGCGCCCGCGCCCGCTCGACCAGCGCGTCAATCTCCTCGAACGAAGTCGACGAGTAAACGCCCAGCACCTTCCCGTCGCGCCCCACGAGGACGAACCACGAGGGGTGGATGATGTTCGACATCTCACCGGCGTCATCGCCGGGCAGTTTGATCCGGTTCGCGGGGTCCGGGTCCTCGCGCAGCGCGAACTTCAGCCCGTCGCGGAGGAGCGTCTCGATTTGTCCCTCCGGCGCGACGGCGAACCGCCAACGGGTGTGGTCGGCGTCGTAGTTGGCCGCGAACTTCTTGAGTG
>CALMQD010000466.1 GCA_937871415.1 uncultured Phycisphaerales bacterium
TTGGGGGTTCGGGGGGGTTCGTTTGGGGCGGGGTCGAGGGGGGGGTGGGGGGGGGGGTGGGAGGGGGGGGGGAGGGGGGGGGGGGAGAGGGGGTGGGGGGGGGGGGGGGGGAGGGCTTCGAGGCGGGCGCGGACGAGTCGCACGCCGCGCATGATGGGTGAGCGGGGCGCCTTGATCTTGAGGCCAGCGCGGCGGAGGAGGTCGGCGCTGGAGATGCCGGTGTGTTCGTTGCGGGCGAGGCCGGCGGGGTCGATGGCGACGTAATCGAGGCCGTCGGCGACGAGGTCGCCGCCGCGTTCGCGGCGGATGTCGGCGTCCCATTGCGAGATGACCCGGGCGTGGTCTTCGACGCGCATGCCGGCGCGGATGTGCTCGCGTTCGATCCAGAGCGTGCCGTGGTGGTCGAGGCGGGCGAGCAGGACGGCGGCTTCGCCGACGAAGCCGAAGTCCATGGCGGCGAAGAAGCGGCCCGAGGGCGGCGGGCCGGCGGCTGGTGCGGGGACGACGTGGATCGCGGGATCGAACATGGGGTAGACGGTGCGCGAGCGGTTGGGGCGGAGGCAGAGCATCTCGGACTCCCAGGTCTGTCGGTCGACGCGCGAGCGGAGGCGGACGGCGTCGTCGATGGAAATGAAGCCGTGCGCGGAAGCGGGGCGCTGGTCGCGCTGCTTGATGCGGCCCTGGCAGTCGTCGTGGATGATGCAGGTGTCGCAGGTGTGTGCGGGGGGGCAGGGGGCGAGGACATCGAGGACGCCCCAGCGGAAGACGCGGCGTGTGGCGGGGGCGGATTCGTCGACGATGCGGGACATGAGGCCGCCGGGCTCGTGGAGGGTGGAGAGCGCTTCGACGCAGCCGCGGACGTGGTCGCCCCAGGGGCCCTGGAGGGGCATGGAGCGGGTGGTGAGTTGGACGGCGCGCCAGAGGTCGGGGTCGAAGAGTTCGACCTCGTCGCAGCGGACTTTCTGGACGCGCGAGCCGCGGACGCTGGTCTGGCTGGCGGCGAGGACCTCGGCGACGGAGCCGGACTTGAGGGTGACGCGGCGCGAAGTGATGGGCGCGGCGAGGAGGGGCGCGAGGGCGGGGGAATCGAAGAGGCGGCGGAGGTGTTCGTGCATGCGGCGGCTTTGCTCGAGGCTGCCGCCGAGGAGTTTGATCTGGATGCCGGGCTTGAAGAGGAGGTCGAGGAGGGTGGCGAGCGCGGCGAGGAAGGTTTTGCCCGAGCCGCGTGCGGCCCAGACGACGCAGTCGGCGGTGTGGTTTGGAGGAGGCGTGGCGGCGGCGGAGTTGAAGTCGCGGCCTTCGAAGAAGGCGTGGGCGAGATAGTCGAAGGGGGCGGCGGGCGAGACGAGGGGAGAACGCGGGATGTGGAGGTCGAGGACGATCGCGAGCCAGGCGTGGAGTTGGGCGGGCGAGGCTGGGGGCTCGGTGAGGAGGTGGCGGGTGATGGTGCGGGAGGGCGCGGCGAGGAGGGAGAGGTTGGGCATGGGACTGGTCTCGAGACAGGCGACGTTGGGAGTTCACCACGGAGGCACTGAGGCACGGAGAGGAAGTGGCGGAGTGGCAAAGTGGCAGAGTGGCGGAGTGACGGAGGGAAGGAGGAGAAGGGCGTGAAGGGGCGGGTCAGGTGGGTGGGGCGTCGTGGCGGCCGAGGCGTTCGAGAGCGGCGCGGAGGCGGGCGGAGAGGTCGGCGGGGTCGGGGGTGTCGGCGTCGGTGGGAGCGGTCGCCGCGGGCGCGTGATCGGTGGACGCGTGCGCGGAGGGTGTGATTCGCGTGGGGTGTGCGGCGGGCCGGGAGCGCGCGGGACTCGGTGCGCGCGGGGAGGATTTGGCGGGCGCATCGGGGGGCGGGAGGGAAGCGGACCACTGCTCGGCGAGGTTGAGGAGGTCGATGCAGGCCTTGCGGCGGGTCTCGCCGGTGGTGTCGTCGGCGGCGCAGGCGAGGTCGGCGAGGGAAGCGGCGGCGCGTGCGGCCTGAGACCAGACGAGCAGGCGCGTGCGGTGCTCGTGGAAGTTCTCGAGTTCGAGAAGGGTGCGGGCGCCGGTCCGGGAGACCCAGGCGCCGATGAGACGGACGGGGATGCGGTGTCGGCGCGCGATGTCGGCGAGGTCGATGACCTCGCCGCGGGCGGCGCGGACTTCGCGCATGAAGCGCTTCCAGCGCGCGGCGTAGGGGTGTGCGGGGGTGAGCGGGGGTCGGCGGTCGGGGGTTGTCGCGTGAGGGGCGGGCGCGTGGGGGGCGGGCGCGTGCGCGGGTGGGGGCGAAGGTTGAGCGGTCATGGGTGGGCCTCGTGTGCGGGTGCGGGCGGAACGGGCTCGAAGCCGGGGAGGGCGTGGGCGTAGCCGACGGGGCGGGAGCAGAGGCGCATGGCGGCGAGGGCGGCGAGTGAATCGGTGGGCTCATCGGCGGCGTCGCGCGTCGCGACCGAGGCGCGGGCCCAGGTGCGCAGGGCGCGGTCGAGGGGGGCGAGGGTGTTGCGGCGCGAAGCGCGGGCGAGCGCGGCAGGAACATCGATGAGGCGGTAGGCGGGGATGCGGAGGTCGGCGAGGGTCCGGAGCAGGTGCGCATCGGCGCGGCTGGGGCGCGTGTCGTAGCGGGTCATGCCGGCGTGCTCGAAGAAGCGCGTGACGCGCCCCATGGCGGAGAGGGCTTCGGTGCAGGGCGTGAGCGGGCGCGCGAGGTAGGCACGGACGAGGGCGGAGGCGACGCCCAGCGCGCGGAAGCGCGGGTCGACGATGACGCGCGAGATGGTGCGGAGGAGGCGGTTGACGGCGGCGGCGCCGGCGGCGCGATCGGGGCGTTGGTCGGGCGTCATGGGCGCGAAGAGGCCGGGCCAGGCGGCGTGGCGGAAGGCGGAGTTGAGCGCCGGCATGGAGACGGCGAGGACGCCGATGATGGAAGACGGTGCGTCGAGGGCGGGGATGTGGGGCGGGGCGGCCGCGACGCGGGCGCGGAGGACGTGGACGACGGTGGCGGGGCGCGAGGCGCGGCGTGTGCGGCGGTAGTGGAAGGGTTCGAAGGGCGCCAGGTCGTGCGCTTCGCCGGGCTCGACGACGAACCAGTCGGCGAGCGGGTGCGGCGGCGCGGGACGGGCGGGGCACGGCGAAACGCTCATGGGCGGGTTGCTCCTTCGATCACGATGCGCCCATCGAGCGCGGCGCGGATGGTGAGGGAGGGGTTCAACCAGTTGCGGTGCGCGAGGTCGTCGTGCGCGCTGGCGGCGATGAGGAGGGGCGCGTGCGGGTGGGCGGGGTGGAAGAGGCGGGCCAGCGAGCGTGAGAGCGCCCAAGCGGTGGGACGGTCGAGGGTGGAGGCGAACTCGTCGGCGAGGAGGACGGGGCGGTGCGGGGTCGCCGGGGCGCGCGAGGCGCGGTGGAGGGCGAGGGCGAGCGCGAGGCGCCAGCGCTGGCCCTCGGAGAGGCGGTGCGCCGGGAGCGCCAGGAGCCGGGCCTCGCTGAGTCCGGCGAGCGCGAGGGCGCGGAGCATGTGGTCGATGGGGCCGGCGAAGAGGTCGGCGACGCGGGCGCGCTGGAGCGCGAGCGCGGGCGCGTCGAGGGTGATGGGCTCGCGGCGGGAGCCCTCGAGGAGCGAGCGCAGGGCGCGGAGGATGGAAGACTTGCCCGAGCCGCTGGGCCCGGTGATGAGGACGATGGAGGCGTGGGGCGTGTCGGCGTGGGCGAGGATGGCGCGTGCGGCGGCGGGGTGGGGATCGGGGGTTTGGCGTGGCGCGGGTGGGTGCGCGTTCACGAGCACGCCGAAGCGAGCGAGGGATTCGAGGACGCGGCGCGAGTGCCGCGCGGGTGTGTCGGTGCGTGTGTGCGCGGATTCCATGCCCCCTCCCCCCCCCCCCCCCCCCCCCCCCCCACTCCCCTTCTTCCCCTTCACCCTCTCCTCCCCCCCCTGCCTTCGGTGCGCCGGCGTCGAGATTCTGGTGGTTTGCTCGGCGCGGCGGGTGTCGTGGTGGGTGTGGAGCCGGTGGTGCACGGCGGAGCGCGGGTGCGGGGCCGTGCCGAGAGGGGTGGGACGGTCGGGTTTGTGCGCACAAGCGGGCGCCGCGGGCGGGAGCGCGCGGGGGCGCACCGCGGCAAGGCCGGCGGTGCGGGGCGGTTAGGAAATGAGGGGTGTGCCAGACTTTGCGCGCGCTTCGGCACGGGCGGTGCGCGGTTGTGCGCACGGAGCGGCGCGGGTCAGTGGGAAGCGGAGTCGGCGTCGAGGCCGGCGCTGGGCTGGGCGCGTGCGCCGTCGGCGGGCATGTCGACCGAGCCGTCGCGCATGCGGACCTGAGCGCGGAGGAGGTGCTGCTGGCGGTCGGGGTCCTTGTTGAGGAAGAGCGCGCGTTTGAGGCGCTGCTGCGTGAGGTCGGTGACCTTGTTGCGCTGGACGTCGAGGAGGACGGAGCGGTAGAGGCTGGGGACGTAGTCGGCGTTTCGCTGGAGGGCCTCGTTGTAGTAGCGCTGTGCGTCGTCGGGCCAGCCCATGGACTCCCAGAGTGCGCCGAGGTTGTGGACGGGGACAGGGTCGGCGAGGGAGAGTTCGCTGGCCTTCTGGAAGGCGGCGGCGGCTTCCATGTTGTCGCCCTGCATCATGTAGAGGCGGCCGAGGTTGTTCCAGGCGAGGGGGGACTCGGGGTAGGCGTCGACGGCCTGCTTGTAGGACTCGAGGGCCTTGGGGAGGTTCTTGATCTTCTCGAAGCGCTGGCCTTCGCGGACGAAGGCGAGGGAGCGGCGGGCGGCCTCGGCCTCTTCCTGGCGCATGCGGAAGACGTCGCGCGCGCGGGACTCGGCGTTGCCGCCGGTCTTGCAGGCGCCGAGCGGGAGCGTCGCGATGGCGAGCGCGAGCGCGCTGGCGGCGAGCGGGGCGCGGGATGGAGCGGGATGGGTGGGCATGTCGTTCACTCGGGCGGGAGCGGTGCGCGGGTTCGAGCGGTGTGCGGAGGGTGGTTCGGCGTGATCAGACTTTGCGCTCGAGACGGACGAACTCGACTTCCATCTCCCAGCCGCCCTCGAACCTGGCGGACTCGACGGGCGAGCCGGGGCGGCGCGAGGGCTGGAAACCGGGGGCGGCGGAGGAGGCGTTGGGGCGGAGGAAGAGGGTGTAGACCTCGAGGCCGGGGAACTTTTCGGGGTCCTGGGCCTGGTTGAGGAAGTTGAGGATGACGGCGGGGTCCTGGTTGGCGGCCTTGACGCTGTAGCGTTTCTGGGAGAGGCCGGGGGCGGTGGCGCCGGGGGTGTCCATGCTGGTGACGTTGCCGGCGAGGTCGAGCTGGACGTCGGCGGCGAGTTGCTCGAGTTCGGAGGCGAGGCGCGGGTTGGGGGCGAAGCGCGCGCCCTCGAGGCCGGTGGTGCTGGCCTTGACCTCCTCGACGAGGTCGATGATCTGGCGCGTGGAGTTGGCGGAGGACTGGACGCGGGCGGTGGCGCTGAGGCGCGCGGAGAGGCCGGTGACGGCGTAGATGAGAGCGCCGGCGAGGACGATGGCGGCGAGGACGACGAGGAAGGAGGGGCGGTTGGCGCGCTCGCTGGAAGCGGCGGCCATCGCGAGTTCCATGCGGGAAGAGTCGGGGAGCGGGGGCGTGTGGCTCATGGTTTGGCTCCGGTTTCGAGCCACTGACCGTTGAGGACGAAGGGGCGCGGGCCGCTGCTGGCGGAGGGGGTGAGGCCGGTCCAGCGGATGGCGCCGGGGACGGACTGGAGAGCGACTTCGATATCGGGACCGGTGGCGGCGTCGGGGACCTGCATGCGGACGGAGCAGCGGGCGGGTGTGAAGGTCATCTCGACGATCTTGAGTTCGGGGCGGGCGGACTCGGGGAGTTTGTCGCGCACCTGGCCGAAGGCGGCGAGGACGCGGGCGACCTCGGGGACGGCCGGGGGGAGGGGCTTGGCGGCGGCGGCGCGCTTGCGGATGTCGACGAGCCGCTCGGAGAGGTCCTTGAAGGGATCGCTGGACTTGTCGATGTTCACGACGGTCTGGCTGATGGACTGGAGGGACTCGGCCTGCTGGGCGCGGATGGCGGCGATGGCGTCCTGCGCGCGGTCGGCGGACCGGTGGAGTTGATAGCCGGCGGCGATGAAGAGGGCGGCGAGGGCGAGGATGCCGGCGGCGCGCCAGAGGAACATGCGGCGCGTGGCGCGCGAGGGACGGGTGGAGAGGGCGGTGAGCGCGGCGCGCGGGTCGGGCAGGGCCGCGTCGGCCCGTGTCTTCTCGGCGGGGGCGGCGGCGAACGCGGCTGCGGCGTCCTGTCGCGAAAGGACGACCTGGATCGGGTCGGGCTCTTCGACGAGGTCGATGGTCGCGCCGGGCCAGGCGCGGGCGAGGGCCTCGGCGAGGGACTGCGGGCCGTCCGGCGCCGCGGAGAAGACGACGGCGGGCCCGATGCAGACGACGCGCTGGGGGCTCCTGCCGAGCTGCGCGGACCAGGCGAGCCAGTCGAGGGTGAGACGGCCGACGTCGGCCTGGGAGCACTCCCAGTGCTCCGCGTAGGTTTCGCGCGGGGCATCGGGGGCGCGGCGGGGCGCGGCGGGCGCACCGATTCGGCGCGCGGCGCCGGCGTCGGGCTGGAG
>CALMQD010000467.1 GCA_937871415.1 uncultured Phycisphaerales bacterium
ATCGAGCACCCGGTGTCGTACCGGAGGTGAGGGGGATGGAAGAGAGGAGTTGAGCCACGAAGCCACGGGGGAAAGGCCGTGGCGGATTGGGCGGGGGCGGTGGCTGATTAGACCCAGCCGATGGCGTAGAACATCGCGGTGAACAAGAGGTCGGCGACGACGATCGACACGACGGACTGGACGACGGTGCCGGTGGTGGCTTTGCCGACGCCCGCGGCGCCGCCGGTGACGCGCAGGCCGTTCGTGCAGGCGATGAGGCCGATGAGCAGGCCGAAGACGGTGGCCTTGCCGATGCCGGTCAGGAAGTCGATGCGTTTGACCTGTTCGAGCGTGTTGTCGATGTACAACTGGCTGGGGATGCCCAGGGCGAACATCGAGATGCCCCAGGAGGCGACGAGGGCGACGAGGTCGGAGAGGACGGCGAGAGCGGTCATGCTGATGACGGTGGCGATGACGCGCGGGAGGACGAGGAAGCGCACGGGGTTGAGGGCGTGGGCTTCGAGGGCTTCGATTTCCTCGCCGACGACCATGGTGCCGATCTCGGCGGCGATGGCGGCGCCGGCGAAGCCGGTGAGAACGATGGCCGCGATGAGCGGGCCCAGTTCGCGGAGGACGGCGACGCCGGTGATGTTGGCGACGGCGTCCTTTCGTCCGAACTCGTCGAGGGGCGGGGCCATCTGGAGGGCGAGGATGAGCCCGACGCAGGAGGAGACGAGGGAGATGATGAAGACCGAGCGGACGCCGACGCGGACGATCTGGGAGATGATGGCGGTGCGTCCGAGGCGGACCTTGCGGACGGTGAAACTGCGCCAGATCCAGTGGATGGCCTCGGCGAAGAGGTACCAGACCGCGCCCACCTGATCGAGCATGCCGAGGGTGCGCTCGGCCATGACATCGCCCAGGAGCAGCAGGGGGCGGACGGGGGTGGCGGGGCGGGCTTCGGCCATGGAGGGTTCGAGCGGGGGTGGGGCTTGTGCGCCGGAAACCGGGGGCCGGGGTCTGGCGGGTTCAGGGATCGTTCAGAAACGCGCCTGTTGCCCGGAGCGGGAACAGCCGCCTCTACATCGGCGAAGCATAACGCGAGCGCTCAGGGCTCGGCGGCCGGTGGGGGGCGGCCCGGAGCGAACGCCCGGGGTGTGGTAGGCTGTCGTGCGTCGGCACCGACAGTGGAGGTCCAAGATGATCCGTTGGAAGCGCACGATCCGGACGGCGAGTTCAGAGCGGTTTGTCGCGGAGCGCGATGGGCGCGAGGTCGCGGCGGTGGACCTGCACTTCATGGCGGACGCGACGGTGCGCGGGACGGTCGTGCTGCTGACGGGGAGCGACAACGACGAGCGCGATTCGATCAACTGGCGCGAAGAGGAAGTGCCGGACCTGCTGGCGTCGCTCGACGAGGAACTGCTGCCGGGCGTGGACCTGGCGGGGGGCGACCTGGCGTACACGGTCGTGATCGGGCGGCTGGTGGGGAGTTTCGAGCTCGAGCCGCCGAGTGTGGGGTGAGGGAGGCGAGGGTGGAAGCCACGAGCCACGAGCCACGAAGCCACGAAGCCACGAAGGCACGCAGGCAGGTGGCGGAGTGGCGGAGTGGGGATCGGCGCGATCAGCCGTGGCGGCGTTCGAACTCGCGCATGAACTGGACGAGGGCGTGAGCGCCGCCGAGGGGCATGGCGTTATAGAAACTGGCGCGCATGCCGCCGGCGACGCGGTGGCCGCGGAGGCAGTCGAGCCCTTCCTTCTCGGCCTCCTTGACGAAGAGATCGTCGAGGGCGGGGGTGGGGCAGCGGAACGTGATGTTCATGAGCGAGCGCGAATCGGCGCGGGCGTGTCCTTTGAAGAAGGATGAGCGGTCGATGGCGTCGTAGACGATTCCGGCTTTTTCCTTGTTGAACTTGTCGAAGTGGGCGAGGCCGCCCTGGCGCTTGATCCACTTGAGCATGACGCCGACGCAGTAGATGGGGAAGACGGGGGGCGTGTTGGGCCGGCTCTCGCCCTTGACGAAGGTGCGGTACTGGAGCATGACGGGGATGTCGGAGCGAGCGGCCTGGACAAGGTCGTCGCGCACGATGACGACGGTGGTGCCGGCGGGGCCGAGGTTCTTCTGGGCGCTGGCGTAGATGAGGCCGTAGCGGGTGACGTCGAAGGGGCGCGAGAAGATGTCGGAGCACATGTCGCAGACGAGGGCCGCGCCGGAGGGGATGCTCGGGACGTCGTGGTGCTGCGTGCCGTAGATGGTGTTGTTGCTGGTGTAGTGGACGTAGACGGGGCGCTGCGAGAACCTGGTCTCGGCGGCGGAGGGGATGAAGGTGTAGTTGGCGTGGCGGCTGGAGGCGGCCTCGTGGATGTGGCCGAAGATCCGGGCGTGCTCGATGGACTGGTTGGCCCAGTAGCCGGTGTTGAAGTAGTCGGCGACGCCGGAGCGGTCGGCGGGGAGCAGGTTCATCGGGACGATGAAGTTCTGGCTGGTGGAGCCGCCGGTCATGAAGAGGATGTGGTAGTTCTTGGGGATGTTGCCGATCTCGCGGAAGTCCTGGTCGATCTCGGCGATGATGCGGTCGTAGACCGGGCCGCGGTGGGAATGCTCGAGGATTCCGACGCCGGAGTTGCGGCAGTTCCAGACGTCTTCCTGGATCTGCTTGAGGACTTCTTCCGGCATCATGCCGGGTCCGGCGGAGTAGTTGTACAAGCGGCCCGGGCTCATGCCCTGAACGGACGGAGCGGGCGCGGGGGCGCTGGGACGGGCGGTGGTGGGTGAGGGCATGTCGTGGTCCCGGGTCGGAATCGGCGGGAGGACGCGGGCCGGGTGGATCCGAACGGCCGGGCGTTCGTCGCCGAGGGGTTCGTCGGCTGATGATAGGGCGATGTCGGGTCGTGTGGGGAAAACGAAGCGGCCGCCGAGTGACCGGCGGCCGCGGAGAAGGTGCGGTTGTTTGATGGCGTCGCGGTTACGGCGCGTGCCCGGGGATCTCGTTGCTTCCGACGTCGACGCCGCCGAGGCCGGCGCGGGTCCAGCGGTAGTAGCCGACGACGGGGTCCGGGGCGTAATAGCCGCGGCGGTTGGGTTCTTCCCAGGGATCGGGGTCGTAGGTGATGTTGGACCAGCCGGTGCTGAGGGGCGAGTTGGGCTTGAAGCCCTTGTTGCCCTTGCCGGTCTCGAGCAGGCGCACGGAGGTGTCGAAGAAGAGCACGTTCTGCTTGGCCTCGGGGTACATGAAGTAGAGCTGCTTGCGCTTGCTGGTGTGCCGGTCGTAGGAGTCGTAGACCGAGACTTTCGACGACGGGTAGCGGACGTCGAACATGCGGCGCTCGCCGTAGAACTGCAGTTTGGCGTTGGGCCCTGTGCCGATGGGCGCGGGGACGTTGAAGAGGTAGTGCGCGTTGCCGTCCTGGTCGACGGTGTCGATGGTCTGGCTGGAGCGGCGGAA
>CALMQD010000468.1 GCA_937871415.1 uncultured Phycisphaerales bacterium
ATCGCCGGCGTGCCGTTGGTGCCCGCGGCCGGCGCCTTGGTCGGCGTCCGCGGCACAGTCAGCGTGAACGGAACACGGATGGTCTCGCCGCCGAGCGAGTCGGTCGAGATCACGACCGTGCCCTGCATCAGGCCCGGCTGATCGGGCGCGACGCCCGAGATCGTGACGATGTACCCGTTGCCGTTCTCTCCCGAAGAGTAATCGGTGACGAGCTTCAGGTCCGAACGGGCCTCAAGCTCGATGCCCGTGATGCGGAAGGGCTTGCCCGAGCGGGTGTCCATCTTGATCTGGCCCGACACCTCGGCCCCCGCCGCGGCGGCACGGATCATGGTGCTCGGCGGTGTCGCGCGGACGTCGCCCTGCACGTCGGCACCGACGAACATGGTGACCGGCTTGCCCTTCTCATCGTTGGTCTTGATCGTGAGCTGGCCGTTCATCGCCCCGATCGGCGCGCCCTTGCCCACGTCGAGATCGATCGTGATCTTCGTCAGTTTCTCGCCGTTCTCCTCGACGGTTTCTTTGTTGCCGATGGTGGCCTTGAGGAACTCGCTGTTGCTCTCGACGCCGACGACGTCGAAGCCCTCCTTGCGGCCGACGACGACGACCTTGTCCTTCTTGCCCTCGCGGTGGTCGACTTCCGACAGGAACACCTTCGGCGGCTCGACCGTCACCAGCGCCTTGACGTTTGACGTAAGCGTCACGGTCTGCTGGGCGTAGACGCCCTGGGGCTCGGTGACCGTGATGGTGAGCGTCTTGGTCTGCGGACCGTTGCGGCCCTGCGGGTTGAAGGTCGCGCCGACCGAGACTTCTTCGTTCGGGGCGAGCACGTCCTTCTCGAGTTTGCCGACCGTGCAGCCGCACGACGCCGCGACGGCGATCTTGATCGTCTTGTCGGTGGTGTTCTTGACCTTCAGCGAGTGCGTGACCGGCTCGGTGTCGGCGATGTTGCCCCAGTCGAACGAGGTCTCGGAGAGTTCCAGCGCCTTGGGCAGGTTGGTGCCGGGCGCGGCGGGCTGCGGCGCGTGCGCGTCATGCTGGCCCATCTTGAGCTTCTCGACCTCCTCCGGCGAAAGCTGGCGCATGCCCGGCGGAGCCTTGACCGGGGCCGGCTGCTTCTGCTCGGGGGCCGGGGCCTTCTGCTCGGGCTCGGCCATCGCCGGGCGCGACAGGCTCAGGCTGGCGATGCCCACCCCCAGAGCGGCGGCGAGCATGAGGCGAGTGGTCCAACGTTTGCCGGTGATCTGTTCCATGTTCTGTCTTCTCCGATGGTCGTCGCTCTGACCGTGTGCGTTGCGGGCTCGCGCGCTTGCGACGTGCAGCGCTGCGACAATTTCTGTCTCGGCCGGTACGCTTCAGGCCCGCCCACGCGAGGGGCCGCGCCAGACCGGCTCCAGTCTTTCGCCCGTTCCGGACCGGCGCTCGCAGAATTCCACCTGCGCACACGACTGATGTGCTCGGGGGCCGGCCGGCGGGTTCTCGGCGGCAAAGTTTGCCGATCGCATCCGCCTGATCGCCGATGGATCGTCCGTCCATCTCCCCGCTCTGAGCGGGACTCCCTCCCACCGTGCCCGACCTGCCACCCCAATCCAACCCCCCCAGCCCCGCGCCGAACTCGCGCGGCCCCGATCCCGGCTTTGACCTCGAAGCCTGTTCGAAACGAGCGATCGCGGGTGACCCGAACGCCCTTGCCGAACTGGACCGACGCCTGCGCCCGGGGCTGTCGCGCCACTTTGCCCGAAAACTGGCGCAGAACGGCCCGGGGGGGGCTGGCCGCCGCGAGCCCGGGTTCTCGGACCGATCCGAGCCGCCGGAGATGGCCCAGGAGCTGGCCCAGCAGACCTTCATCACGTTCTGGAAGGCTCTGGAGGGCGGGAAGTACGACCCGGCAAAGGCCCGGCTCTCGACGTTTCTCTATGCCATCGCCGGGAACATCTGGCTCCGGCACCGGCGGGCGGTCGGGCGGGCCGCGGGCGGTCAGGTCGGCCCCGACGGGCAGCAGATCCGCCCACGCCGAGAGTTGTCCCTGGACGCTCTGGAGCAGCCCCTGGCCGACACCGGCGAGGCGGCTGCCGAGGCGCTGCACCAGGCCACCGAACTCGACATTGTTCGACGAGTGCTGGCGGGGCTGGAGCCGGACTCGGGCCTAGACATCGACGAACGGGATGTCCTTCGGGCGATCGCCGACGGCAAGAGCGACCGGGAACTGGCTTCGACCCTCGGCGTGGCTCCGTCCACGGCCCACGCCCGGAAACGCTCGGCGATGGTGAAGTTGCGGGTGTTCCTGTCGAAGCGGGGTTTTGCGCCGACGCCGCGAGGCCCCGAGCCTGGGAATCTGGGTGGACCTTGAGGCCCGATCCCGAGGGTCAGGTCCGGTCACGAACGCGCCGGGCGGAATTTGCGTCCTGGGTCCGAGCGCAGGGCCAGCAACCACGCGAACAACGGACGAGAGGCTCAGCGAAAGCCGGGTGATCATGGACGACCGCCGATTCCATTCCGAATCCGAAGACGCCGCGGCCGATCCGCGACTGGAGGCGTTGCTCCGCGCTGCGGGTGAGGCCGAAGCCTTCGAGCGACTGGTGCTGGGTGAGCCGGCGGAAGTCGCGCCGCCCGCGGTGCACAGGCACGGACCGCGGACGCGGACTTTCCGCCTCCGACGGTCCGACACGCACGCGCCGATGACCGGCGCATGGATGGGGCTGTTGGGTCTGGCTGCGGCGGGCGCGGTGGCGTTCCTGTTCGTCCGCGTGAACCCCCACCCATCGTTCACGTCGCCCACCCCGCTGGCGCAGAACTCGCCGCGTTCGCTCCCTCCGCGGCATACGCCCGCCATCCCCGAGGGCTGGGACGACGCTCCGAACCCGTCGGAACCGGCGATCGCCAACGCCAAGCCGCACATCGAGATCTACCGCCCCGCGGCTCATCCGGGCTCGGCGGGTGATGCTTCGGCGAACATGATCCTCGCGTATTACCAGGACAACGACGTGGGAGGCGGCCAGGCCTGCAACCCCTGCCAATGTCTGCAGTGGTGGAACAACGACTGGGGCGACGGGCGAGCCGTGCAGGACGTGCGGCCCGGCGAACTGCTCAGTGAATCGCTCCAGCACGCGTGCATGACCTCTCCCGACAAGGTCATCGTCATCGGCCTCTCGGGCCCGCCCGAGGCCCTTCCCGCCAACGACCAGCAGGCGCGCGAGGCGATGCTCTGCATCCTCACCCGCCAGGTCGAGCAGGCGTGCTCCAACCCGGACACTTCGCCCGCGCCCGGCGAGTCGTTCTGCCTGCCCGCGTCCGTCGCGGTGCGTGTGCAGACGTGGGGCCGCTGAGAGCCGCACCGATTGGATTTCCCTCCAAAGCGACGACGACCGGTTCGTGGGAACCGGTCGTCCGTCGTTTGGGATCTCGGAACCCGTTCCCGACGGGCGCGAGTGAAGGCTCAGACGTTGTGCGAAGGCGCCGTGTCGCTCATGGGGATCTCGACCTGCGGCACGCCGAGCGCATCGCCGACGCGGGCGCCGACGGCCTCCGCCGCGCGGGCGGCCTCTTCGAGCATCGCGGCCTCGTCGTCCTGATCCATCGTGAGCGGCTCGCCGAGGAGCTTGGGCCGGATCGACTGGTAGGGCTTGAAGCCCGTGCCGGCCGGGATGAGGTGGCCCAGCAGGACGTTCTCCTTCAGGCCCACCAGGTCGTCGGAAGCCCCGCGCAGCGCCGCCTCGGTCAGCACCTTCGTGCTTTCCTGGAACGAAGCGCCCGAGAGGAACGACTCGCTGGCGAGGGCGGCCTTGGTGATGCCCAGGAGCAGCGTGCGGCCCTGGGCCGGCTTGGCCTTCTTGGCCTTGGCGACTTCCTTGCCCATCGCCTCGGCCTTGGCGTTGGCCTCGCGAAGTTCGTTCTTGTGAACGAGCGCGTCGACCGCCAGGTCGGTGCCGCCGGCGTCGACGATGCGGACCATCTCGCTCGCCTGCAGGTTCTTCTGGCGGAACTCGAACTTGTCGACCACGTCGTGCGGGAGCAGGTCCGTGTCGCCCGGGTTCTCGACGCGCACCTTGCGGAGCATCTGCGCCAGGATCACCTCGATGTGCTTGTCGTTGATCGACACGCCCTGCGCGCGGTACACGTTCTGCACCTCGTCGAGCATGTACGTCCAGAGCGACTCTTCGCCCTTGATGCGCAGGATGTCGTGCGGCACCAGCGGGCCTTCCGTCAGCGGGTCACCCGCCTGCACGAAGTCGCCCGTGTGCACCAGCAGCGGACGGTCCTGCGGGACGTGGTGGTCCTTCTCGATCCCCGAGTCGGAGATCACGCGGATCGTCATCTTGCCCTTGCGCTTGTCGGAGTGGATCTCGACACGCCCCGAGAGCTCGGCCATGATGGCCGGGTCCTTCGGCTTGCGGGCCTCGAAGATCTCCGTGACGCGCGGGAGACCGCCGACGATGTCCTGTGAACCGGCGGCCGACCGCGGCTGACGCGCCACCATCTGGCCCGCCTTGATCTTCTGCCCGTCCTGCACCTCGATACGAGCCTTCGCCGGCAGGTAGTGGAAGTCCAGGATGTTGCCCTGGTCGTCGACGATGTTGATCTGCGGACGCTTCTCGCCCTTGTGCTCGATGACGACCAGCGCCTTGCGGCCCTGGCCCGCGTCTTCCTCGCGCACCGTCTCGTCGATCTCGATGTCGACGTACTTCACCACGCCGTCCTTCTCCGCAAGGATCGGCAGACGGTGCGGGTCCCACTTGGCCAGCGTCTGGCCCTTCTTGACCTCGGCCCCGCCGGCGGCGTGGATGTACGCGCCGTAGGGGACCTTGTGCTTCTCGACCTCGCGCCCCTTGGCGTCGAGGACCGCGATCTCGCCGTTGCGCTTGAGCACGACCATCACGTCGTGCCCCTCGTCGTCCTTGCTCTGGACGGCGTTGCACTCACGCAGCTCGACCACGCCGCCCACGCCCGCGCGGATCTCGTTCTCCAGGATCTCGCGCGAGCCGATGCCGCCGGTGTGGAACGTGCGCATCGTCAGCTGCGTGCCGGGCTCGCCGATCGACTGGGCGGCGATGATGCCCACCGCCATGCCCGGCTCGACCAGCTTGCCGGTGGACATGTCCATGCCGTAGTCCAGCGCCGAGCAGCCCGTGCGGCTCTCGCTGGTGAGCGGCGAACGCACCACGACGCGGTCGATCTTCATGTCCTCGATCTTGCGCGCCGCCTCCAGCGAGATCATCTCGTTCTCACGGACGATGACCTCGTCGGTCTTGGGGTTGACGATCGTCGAGCGGCTGACGCGGCCGACGATCTGGTCGCGCAGGGGCACGTCGATCTTCTCGCCCTTGTAGATCGCCCGCTTCTCGATGCCGCGCTTGCTGCCGCAGTCCATCTCCGAGATGATCACCGACTGGGCGACGTCGCACAGCTTGCGCGTCAGGTAGCCCGAGTCGGCGGTCTTCAGGGCGGTGTCGGCCAGACCCTTTCGGGCGCCGTGGGTCGACGAGAAGTATTCGAGGATGTGCAGACCCTCGCGGAAGTTCGCGCGGATCGGGGTCTCGATGATCTCGCCGCTGGGCTTGGCCATCAGGCCGCGCATGCCCGCCAGCTGCATGAGCTGGCTGACGTTGCCGCGTGCGCCCGAGTCCGACATGAGGTAGACGGGGTTGAAGTAGAGCTTGCCCTTCTTGTCGTCCTTGGCGAGTTCGTTGCCCTGGTCGTCGCGCCGGTCGCTCTTGAGGGTCTCGATGAGCACCTTGGTCACCTGCTCGCGGCAGTGCGACCAGATGTCCAGGAGCTGGTTGTAGCGTTCGCGCTCGGTGATGAGGCCTCGCTCGTAGTTCTTCTCGACGCGGTCGACGCGCTTCTGCGCCTCGTCGATCAGGGCCTGCTTCTCGCCGGGGATGCGCAGGTCCGTGATGCCGAACGAGAGGCCGGCGAGCGTCGAACGCTTGAAGCCGATCTCCTTGAGCTTGTCGAGGAGGTTGATCGTGGCGGGACGCTGGGCGTACGCGTACGCGTCGTCGATGACGCGGGCGCAGCCCTTCTTGCCCAGCACGCAGTTGTAGAACGGCATCCCCTCTTCAACGATCTCGGAGAAGAGCAGGCGCCCGGCGGTCGTGACGATGCGCTGGTTCGCGGGCATCGGCTCGGGGGCCTTGCCCTGGTCGTTGACGACTTCCTTGAAGCCGTCGAGGCGGACGAGGATGCGGTCGTGAATCCCGATCTTGCCCTGCTCGAAGGCGAGGATCGCCTCCATCCGGTCCTTGAACTTCGGCAGCTGCTCGACAGGCCGCTCGTCCGGCGAGATCACCGTGATGAAGTACACACCCATCACGATGTCCTGCGAGGGCGAGATCATCGGCTTGCCGTTCGCCGGGCCGAAGATGTTGTGCGTCGACATCATCAGCACGTGCGCCTCGGTCTGCGCCTCGACCGACAGCGGCAGGTGCACGGCCATCTGGTCGCCGTCGAAGTCGGCGTTGAACCCGCCGCACACCAGCGGGTGGATGCGGATGGCGTTGCCTTCGACCAGCACCGGCTCGAAGGCCTGGATGCCCATGCGGTGCAGCGTGGGGGCGCGGTTGAGCAGCACGGGATGCTGGTAGATGACCTCTTCGAGGATGTCCCACACCTCGGGGTCGCGCCGCTCGAGCATGCGCTTGGCGCTCTTGATCGTGTCCGCCAGGCCGTGCTCCTTGAGCTTGCGGATGATGAACGGCTGGTAGAGTTCGAGCGCGATCTTCTTCGGCAGGCCGCACTGATGCAGCTTGAGTTCGGGGCCGACGACGATGACCGAACGCGCCGAGTAGTCGACGCGCTTGCCCAGCAGGTTCTCGCGGAAGCGGCCCTGCTTGCCCTTGATCATGTCGGTGAGCGACTTGAGCGGGCGGTTGCTCGAACCCAGGACCGGGCGGCGGCACCGGTTGTTGTCGAAGAGCGCATCGACCGCCTGCTGCAGCATGCGCTTCTCGTTGCGGATGATGACCTCGGGGGCGTTGAGGTCCATCAGCTTCTTGAGGCGGTTGTTGCGGTTGATGATGCGCCGGTAAAGGTCGTTGAGGTCGCTGGTCGCGAAGTTGCCGCTCTCGAGCAGCACGAGCGGGCGCAGGTCGGGCGGGATCACGGGGATCACGTCCATGACCAGCCACGCGGGGTCGTTCTCGCTCCCGCGGATCTGCTCGACGATCTTGAGCCGCTTGGCGAGGTCCTTGATCTTCTGCTTGCTGCGCGTGTTCTTGAGGTCCTCGCGCAGGTCGTGTGCGACCTTGGTCAGGTCGAGTTTCTCGAGCAGTTCACGTACCGCGTCGGCGCCCATGAGCGCGCGGAACGCGTTGCCGTACTTCTCG
>CALMQD010000469.1 GCA_937871415.1 uncultured Phycisphaerales bacterium
AACCAGCTGACGCTCACGCTCTGCCCGCTCCTGTTCCTCGCGGCGTGGCACGAACTGTGGGAGCGGGCGTTCCACTGGCTGCTGGACCGGCCCCACCCGCCGGGGATCTGGTCATCACTGGCGGCGCGGCTCGACGAGCGCATGCTCTCGGTCGTGCAGCTCGGTCTGCAACTGCTCGGCGTCGCCATGATCATGGCGCTCGCGCCGGTCCTCGTGCGGTTCCTCATGGACACGGTCAGGATGGGCCCGGGGCCGATGCGCGACCGCCTGCTCGCCATGTGCCGGCGGCACAACGTCGGTTGCCGCGATGTGCTGATCTGGCGCACGCACAACGCGATGACCAACGGTGCGGTGGTGGGCCTTTTCGGCCCGCTCCGGTACATTCTCCTGACCGATGCGCTGCTCGACGCGATGCCGCGCAGGCAGGTGGAAGCGGTCATGGCCCACGAGATCGCCCACGCGCGGTACGCCCACATGCCCTGGCTGGGCGGCACGATCATCGTCGCGATCTTCGGCGTCGGCACGATCGGGAGTCTGCTGATCTCCGGCTTCTTCGCGTTCGCCGGGGTGCCGGAACCGGGCCTCGGCGGCCCGGGCCCGGGTCTCGCGCCCGTGGCGCTGACGCCCGACTCATCGCTTCTGCTTTCACTGGCCGCTAACGGCGGCCTGACAGTGCTGACCCTCGGAGCGGGGATCCTCGTCTTCGGCCTTGTCAGCCGCAGGTTTGAGTGGCAGGCGGACGCGTTCGCCGCCAAGGCGCTGTCGCTGATGCCTTCGAGCGAGCCGCCTCTGGTCATCGTCGGTCCGGGGGGCATCGGGTGCGAAACGGCGGCGCCGCCGCTCGAGGTTGTCCCGCTTTCGAGCGACCTCATCGTGGCGCGGTCGGTGGGGCAGGGGGGCGAGGGCCCGGAAGGCCCGACGGTCACGGGACCCTGGCTCGAGCACCTGACGACGCCGAGCCTGGAGGATGTTCCGACCGAGCCGATCATCCGGCGCAGCGCGGTCGACGCGATGGCGGGCGCTTTGCAGAGCGTCGCCGACCTCAATCACATCCCCCGCCACCGGCCGAGTTTCCGGCACGGATCCATCGCGCAACGTCAGCGGTATCTGCGCTCCCTCGTCGGTCGCAGGCTCGACCAGTTGCCGATCGACCGGAACGTCCGCTGGATCAAGCGTGTCGCGGGAGGGCTGCTTGTGCTCATGCTCGTTTTGTTGATCGTGTGGGCGCTCGTGGACGTCGGCCCGGCTCCGGTGTGAGGAATGCCGCCGCCGGCCAGCGTGCTGCACCTCCGCCGTCTACTTCTCGGGCGGGTTGAACGTCCCTGCGCGGATCAGCGACTCGATCGCCGCGATGTCCGGCGCCGGAGAACGGTCGGCGACCAGCCGGGGCACGACGCGCCGGATCGCCGCGTGCGCCCGTTCGATGGGCGCCCCGGATTTCAGCGGGCGGTGGTGTTCGATCCCCTCGGCGGCGCAGAGCAGTTCGATCGATACGACCTGGCGCGCCAGCGTCAACGCCCGCTCGGCCTTCGCGGCGCTGCGCGGGCCCCACGAGTTGTAGTCCTCCATCCCGGCGCTCGTCGTGAAGTTGCTCACGCTCGCGGGCATGGTGAGCCCGACGATCTCGTTGCAGCACGCCGCGGCGGTGTAGTGCGCGATCATGAACCCGGAATGCAGGCCGCTCTTGGGCGACAGGAACGCCGGCAGGTGGGCCTCGAGGTCTTCGCCCGCGCCCGCGGCCATGATGTGCGCGATGCGCCTCTCGGCGATCCCCGCGACGTGGGCGATCGACAGGCTCAGGCTGTCCAGCGGCAGAGCGATCGGCATCCCGTGGAAGTTGCCCGCGCTCACGATCTCGCCCCGCGAAGGATCGTCCGCGGCGAAGACGAGGGGGTTGTCGGTCACGGCGCCAAGCTCCCGCGTTGCGGCCGCGCGAACATACTCGAACAGGTCCCAAGCGCCGCCCAGCACCTGCGGGCAGCAACGGAGTGAATACGGGTCCTGCACGCGGGGATCGTTCTCGATGTGCGAGCGCACGACCTCGCTGCCGTCGAGCAGTTCGCGGAGCCGCTGGGCGACGCGGCGTGCGCCGGGCTGAGCCCGTGCCAAGAACACCCGGTCGTCGAGGAACGCGTCGGTGGCGCGGCACGCGTCGATGGACATCGCGGCCGCCGTCAGCGCGGCGTTGAACAACTGCTCGAAGTCGCCGACCAGCAGCGCGGCCCGGGCGGCCATCAGGTGCGTGCCGTTGATGAGTGCGAGCCCCTCTTTGGCTTCGAGCCGGATGGGTCCAAGTCCGGCGAGGGCGAGCGCTTCTCGTGCCGGCCGAGTCTTCGGTGGGGTGTCGGACCAGTGTCCTTCGCTGGACACCGGCGCCACAAAGACCTCGCCTTCACCCATGAGCGACAAAATGACATGGGCCAGCGGCGCCAGGTCGCCCGATGCCCCGCACGAGCCGGTCTCGGGCACCACGGGCACGAAAAACTCGCCGCCCCGGCCCCTCCAGTTCAGCGCGGCCACGAGAGCCTCGACCGTTGACAGCCGAACGCCGCTGAGCCCGCGCGAGAGCGATGCCGCCAACAGCAGCATCATGCCGCGGACGATGTCGGGCCGCAGGGGCGAACCGACGCCCGCGGCGTGCGACCGGATGAGGTTGTGCTGAAGGTCCTGCAGGTCGCCCGGCGCGATGCGCTGGCGGGAGAACGACCCGAACCCGGTGTTGACGCCGTAGTGTGCCAGGCCATCGCCGAGCACACTCTCAAGCCGCTGGCGTGAGGCTTCAATCTGCCGTCGCGCGGCGTCGGCGAGCACGACGGTCGCGCCGTGTCGGGCGACCTGTGCCACGGCGGTCGGAGAGAGGGGGGATGCGTCCAAGACGACCGATCGCGGCGCATGTTCCATGAACTCTGCATCCTCCGTCCGCCCCTGCCGAAACAACAATAGTCGGCGGGAGTCCGGGGCTGCCCGGCTGGCCACTCTGGGTGTAAAGGGAGCCTTGCATGTTGAGCACCACGGGCAGGATGGGCGTGATGGATGAGGGCCGGCCGGTGCGACTTCGACATGCCCGAAACAGACTGCCAGAACGTTTGAGGGGTTGGGTGGTCGCCGGCGTGCTTGCGAGTGTCGGGGCGAGCCTGGGCGGCTGCTCGAGCTGGTCGCGCGTTCCCGGGGAGGTCAGAATGGCGGTTCCGCTCGCGCCCGGCGAGTGGCCGCGTCGCGACATCGATCAGGCCCGTCGGGCCTGCCGCGAAACGCCGGAGTTCATCGCGCCGCTGAGTCGGGACCTGACCATGCGGACGCCTCCCGGGGGTCGGCCGGCCGGCGCCGCGCGCGGCACAGTCCACGTCGTGTACAAAGAAGCCATCGGCCAGGGATTGCTGCGCGTGTTCGAACGCACCCGCGGAACCCAGGCGCTCCGGGCTGATGGTTCCCCGCGCCATTCGGGCGATCAATCCACAGTCATCCCGGCGGCTATGGAATCGCGTCCCGTCGGCGATCTGATGCGTTTCGTGTCGTACTCGTACGAGACCATGCGCCCCGTGGATGAGCGGTTCGAGATGCTCAGACGCTCGACGGTGCCGCACGTCCGCGCTTCGGCAGACACCGACTCTGAACCGGACTCGGCCGTAACGCCGGCGATGAACATCCTCATGGAAGGCGTGCGGATGCAGGTGATCGACCCGGAGAAGGAGCCGTCGAAGGGGCTGATCGTGTACCTCCAGGGACTGGGGAGCCGCGAGTATGAGAGCCCGGTGGTTGAGGAGTTGCGCCGGCGTGGCTGGACGATTCTCTCGGTGACAACGCCGCGCGTTTGGTGGTTCAAGCCGATCCGTTTCGACGTGCCCAACGACGGGTTCCTCGAATCCACGGCGGCCCGGATCGCGGAAGTCGCAGATGATCAGCTCGCCGATCCGGCGTACGCGATCGAGGCGGCGCTCGACTATCTGGAGGTCGCTCGGCCCGATCTGTCCGCCCGACCGACCGTCATGATGGGCTTCAGCGCGGGTGCGCTCTTTGCGCCGGCCGCGGCGGCCCGGGTGCACGACCGACTGAGCGCCGTGGCGCTGATCGGCGGCGGCGCCAATCTCCTGGAGATCTCGCAGACGAGCGACCTGACCAACGGGGGTATCGAACTCCACTGGGCGACCGCGCCCGGCGCCGGGGAACGCCGCCGCCTCTTCGAAGCCTATCTGAAAGCCTCAAAGCTCGACCCCGCAAAGGCGGTCCGGGCTGTTGCCGACAAGCCCGTGCTGCTCGTGCAAGCCGAGTTCGACACGACGGTGCCCGCCCGCAGCGGACGCCTGCTGGCCGAGCAGCTTCCCGGCGCGGATCGGCTGCACTACACCCTGGGCCATCGACTCATGTTCTGGGCGCTCAAGGGCCGCGCGAGCGGCATCGCGGACTGGGTCGAACGCGCGTGCGAGAGGCGACAGGAGAGGCTGGCGGTTCAGGATGGCGCCGTCGAGGCGTCTCACGACACCGGACTCTGAGAGTACCGGTTCAGCTGCCGTTGGCGGTCAAGGATTTCAGGCGTTCGACATACGCCGGGCCGGGTTTGATGTTGCGTCGCGCCATCGCGGCCTGAGCGACCTCCAGGAACTTGTCGAAGCGGTAGGCCTTGGATCCGGCGTCGGTGATCCAGGAGTACGCCGGCACCGTGCCCGCGAGGGGCAATGAACCTGCGAACATCGTGCCCGTGCCGACGATCGACCCGGTCATGATGCGCGTTCCAATCGCGGTCTTGACGTGGTCGCCCAGCACGCAACCCAAGAACGTCTCGCCGGTCCGCTCGTTCGAGCCGGCGGGCCCGGCGGAGCGTTCGAGCGGACGGGCGACAATCTCGCCGTAGGTGTTGAGCAGGTTCGAGTTCGTCGTACCGGCGCCGAGGTTCACCCACTCGCCGACAAACGAGTCGCCGAGATAGCCGTCGTGCGCCTTGTTTGCAAAGCCCTGGAAGATCGTCCCGCCCACCTCGCCCGCGACCTTGCACCACGGGCCGATGGCCGTGCCCGGCCGGATGACCGCGCGGTCGAGCACGGTCGAGTGGATCCCGATCGCGCACGGCCCGATCAGGATGCTCCCGGGGCGGACCGTGGCGTGCTCGTCGATCAGCACGGGACCGCCGGATGCGTCGACGACCGCCGATGGAAAGATGCTTGCGGCCGGGTGTATGAACACCGGGTGTCGCCCGACGACTGTGACGCCCGCGGGCAGGGGCGGGGTGGACTGCCGGGCGGCGAGCCGGAGCGGAATCTCGTGGGCCAGATCGTCGCTCAGGCAGGCGTCGCGCATCGCGCGCACGTGCCACGGTCGGTGGAGCACCCGGGCCGCGACGACTTCGTGCGCCGCCGTCCCGACACCTCTGGTTTGCACGGGGGGAAGGGGGGCCGGATCGCCGGCGAGCAGCGCACGCAGGAACGCCGCCGCCGTCGGCGCTTCGCACACCGCGGCGACGAGCGAGCCGTCAGCGGCAAGCACGCCTTCGCCCGGCTTGACACTCCTGGCCGCAAGGTAGCCCAGGGGCGCGCGCGCATTCACCAGCAGGATCGGGCGGTTGCCCACGCGGTCGAGGGCGAGCAGTTCGTTGACGGGCGGTTCGGCCCGGCGCTCGCGGGTGATCCGGGCCAGATCCGGCGGCACGAACCGAGCGACCGGAGGGCTCAGCCGGCGTTCGAGCCGCTCCAAAGTCGTGAGAAACCCCGTGCGGATCTCGCCCGCTTCGCGCAGGTCGTTCACGGGCGCCAGGCGCACGTCGCTCGCCACGTGCGAGTCATCGAAGACAACCACCGGCGCGCTAAAGGGGGTTGATCCGTGCATGACATCAGTTCGGGTGAGGCGGCGGACGCGGTGGCTGAACGGAGACGCGGTGCGGGGCGACCCGTGACGGACGGTCCGGCACGGGCTAGCGTCTCATGCCCACCATGCGCCGCGAACTGTCGTGGAAATGGAAGATGCCGTGCAGCGGCAGCATGACAAAGCCGACGAATGCGGCGCTGAAGCCCGTGAGCAGCGACGACAGCACCATACGCCACAGTTCGCCCAGGGGCGAGTACTCCACCCCGAGCCCGCCGGGGTACATGCTCCGGATCGTGAGCACAAAGACACTGACGAGCCCTGCGAGCATCGCGGCCGGGATCGACAGCACGATCAACGCCACGATCCGACGCCGGAGCATGACGCCCCGGACGGTGAGCACGAAATACGCCGCGGCCATGAATCCCAGCAGGTGCGGACCGACAACGACGGCCGCCGACTCCGCGCGGGGGCTGGTCAGGTCGATGAACAGCCCCAGCAGGAACGCCGTCCACATCACGGCGATCGTCGGTGCGTGCAGCGCGATGAACACGAGGAACGGCAGGGCGAACGACGGAAGGGCCCGCTGGCCCGGGGACAGGCTGGTCGCCACGCCGACGTCGATGCCGAGGATGATCCAACCCACAAAGAACGCCGCGGGCCATCTCATGGGCGGCCTCCGGTCGTGGGGGAGACCGCGCGGGGCTCCTCGGCCTCCGTCAACCAGCGGATCGTGACTTCGGAGACGCGCGTCGGGTCGATCTCGGGCTTGACGACGATCAAGCGGCGCAGCGGGTTGTCCGGCTTGGACTCCATGGAGACGATCCTGCCGATGACGAACCGCTGCGCGGTCCGGGGCCAGTTGTCGTCCTGCAGGCGCACGGTCATCCCGACCTCGATCTGGCGGAACGAGCCGGTCATGGCGTCGGCGCCGGTGAGTTCATCCGCGACGAGCATGACGAGGGTCGAGCCCGACGGGCCGACGCTCCGCCGGCGTTCGACGAGTTGGCACGTGGGCCCGGGCGTCTGCGCGTCGAGCATGACGACGCCGTTGATGAGCCCGGCGGCCTTGTCCGTGATCGCGACGACCTCGCAGGTGCGGTCGCGAACGGCGCCTTCGCGGGAGGAGACGCGCCCGATCAGGTTCACGCCGCGCGAGACGACCACGCTCCCGGGCTCGACGCCCTGGCGCCGACCGGCGCGGACGGTGATGATCTCGGAGGAAAGGTCCGACGTGCGGCCCAGGACGGGGGCCGTGAACTGGCGGACGACCAGCCCGGGGTTGAGCTCGATCCCCCCCTGGAGGTCTTTGACCATCTGCTGCAGCCGATCGATGTCGCGCTCGAGCGCCAGTTTCTGCGTCAGCAGCTGGTCGCGCTGGCTGATGGCCTGGCGGGCCGCCTCGGCGTCGGTCGAGACAGCCGAGAGGGGGTTGAATGCGAGCAGGTGGTGCATCGGAGCGCTGATCGGATAGACGAGCGTCTTGGCGGGGTCGGCGAGCGCGTTGGTCCAGCGCGAGAGCGACGGGGGCAGCAGCAGCAACAGCACGACCAGCGTCGTCGCCATGATGAGCGACGCGCGGGGGTTGAAGAGCATGCGCGGTCGTCGGGCCATGATGCTCGCGATAGCCTCCGGGGATGCACGCCGAGCTCGCCGCCCGGATGCGAGCGGTGCGGGCCGGGCTTAGTCCTCGACGTCGCTCTCGAGGATGGACTTCCACTCCTCGATGTGCTCGAGATAGATCGCGGTGCCGCGGGCGACGCACGTCAGCGGGTCGTCCGCGAGGCGGGACTCGAGGCCCGTCGCGTTCTTGAGCACGATGTCGAGCCCGCGGAGCAGCGAACCGCCCCCGGCGAGCGTGATGCCGTTCTCGACCAGGTCGGCCGCGAGCTCGGGCTCGCAGCGCTCAAGCGTCCTTGTGACGGCCTCGATGATGGCGCTGACGGGCTCCTGGAGCGCCTCGCGGATCTCTTCGCTTGTGATGACGGTCTTGCGCGGCAGGCCGCTGATCATGTCGCGACCGCGCACCTCCATCGTCATCTCGTCGCCGACGGGCGCCGCCGAGCCGATGTCGATCTTGATGCGCTCGGCGGTCTGCTCGCCGATCATCAGGTTGTACGTCTTCTTCATGTGGTTGATGATCGACTCGTCCATGTCGTCGCCCGCGACGCGGACGCTCTCACAGACGGCGATATCACCCAGCGAAAGCACCGCAACCTCCGTCGTGCCGCCGCCGATGTCCACGATCGCGCTCGCCGTGGGCTCGGCGAAGGGCAGCCCGGCGCCGATCGCCGCGGCGATCGGTTCGACGATCAGGTAGGTCTTGCGCGCGCCGGCGTGCTCGGCGGACTGATAAACCGCCTGCTTCTCGACCGCGGTGATGCCCGAGGGGATGGAGATGACCACGCGCGGCCCGACGGCGAACATCGAGCGCTTGCCCGTCACCTTCTGGATGAAGTACTTGAGCATCTGCTCCGTGATCTCGAAGTCGGAGATCACGCCGTCCTTGAGCGGACGGATCGCCGAGATCGTCCCCGGCGTCTTGCCGAGCATCTCTTTCGCCGTCCAGCCGACGGCTTCCCCGTTCTTGAGGACCTTGTTCGTGCCCTTCCAGACGGCGACGACCGAGGGCTCGTTGAGCACGATCCCCTCGCCGCGGACCGCGACGAGGGTGTTGCACGTCCCCAGGTCGATGCCCATGTCCACGCTGACCATGCTGAGGAAGCGATCGAAGATCAAGCGGCGGTTCCGTGGTTGGGGCGTGGGCTGGGGAGGGGGGTAAGTCGGTTGCGGACGGGAAATCGACCGAGGATCGACTCCGGCGTTCAGATCTTCCGGCGCCCGCGCAGGCACCTGCACCTCGACCGGCGTGCGGGGTGACCATGCCGGCGCTCCGCCCTCCTCGACAAGCGGCTGCCCGTCGGGGAGTTCAGGCGAAAGACCATGACCGGCGTCGGAGACGTGCGTGGAATGGTTCACAGTTGGTCTTTCGACCAGACATTATCGGGGCTTGAGTGGGTGGTCCAATAGAAATGCGCTGCGGCCCCCAAGAACGTGGGAAATCGGAGGGAGGCGCGACCACCAGCCGCGGCTTCAATGCACTTCCAGGCGTCCCAGCCGCCGCAGTTCGGGCCACTTGCGGGCGATCCAGCCGACGACGAGGATCGTCCCGAATCCCCCGAGCACGACGCTCAGGGTCGCGCCCCCGACCCTTCCGAGCCACAGTTCGCCGAGCCGGGCGACCCCGCCGCTCTCGAAGGCGCCGAGTTCGTTGGAGCACTCGATGAAGACGCTGTTGACGGCGGAGACGCGCCCGCGCAGGGCGTCGGGGGTCCGCGCCTGCACGAGGACATGGCGAACGACAACGCTGATGTTGTCGACCGCGCCCGAGAGGGCCAGGATGATGACCGACAGGATGAAGCTGCGCGAAAAGCCGAAGACGATGATGCACAGGCCGAACGCCGCGACGGACAACAGCAGGGCTCGTCCGGCCTTCCTGAAGGGCGGGCGGTGGGCGAGGTAAACCGCCATGAGCAGGGCGCCGACGTACGGCGCCGCCTTGAGCGCCCCCAGTCCGACCGCGTCGACATGCAGGATGTCCTTGGCGTACACCGGCAGCAGGGCGGTCGCGCCGCCCAGCAGCACCGCGAAGAGATCGAGCATGAGCGCGCCCAGGACGGTTTTCTCACGGCGCACGTACGCAACGCCCTCCAGCATGCCGGGAACGAGGATGCTGGGGCGGATGTACCGGAAGATGTCGCGCAGCGGCGCCGATCGCCGCGCCGACTCGGGCAGGCGGATGCGTGTCGCGCAGAGACCGAAGAACAGGCACCCCGCCCCGGCCGCGGCGTAGACGGGCCACGCCGATCCCGTCAGCCAGATGATCCCCCCCGCGATGAGCGGACCGACCATCGCGGAGAAGTGGAACAGCCCGCTGTTCCAGGTGACGGCGTTGTGGAACCGGTGGGACGGCACGATCTGCGGCAGCAGGCTCGAACGGCTCGGGCCATTGAACACCCGGGCGCAGCCGGTGACCGAGACGAGCCCGAGGATCGCCCAGACCCCCGCATGGTGAAAGGAGGCGAGCGTCAGCAGCACGCTCGCCAGCGCGAAAGCGATCTGGGTCGCGACCAGAACATGCTTGCGGTTGACCAGGTCGACGATCTGTCCCGCCGGAAGGGCCAGCACGCACACCGGCAGGACCCGGGCCAGCCCCGCGATGCCCAGCATGAACGGGTCGTGCGTGAGCTCGTAGATCTCCCACGCCAGGGCGGTCCCCTGCATCTGCAGACCCACCGACGCGAAGAGCCAGCCGCCGGCGAAGAAGCGGTAGTTCGGCTCGCGGAGCGCGGCGTACGGGTCGTGCCGCGCCCGCTCTTCCGCGATCAACTCGCTCATCGTCGGCGCGAGCGGATCCGATGGATGCGGGTAGTTCTTGTTGGGAGAACTGGACAACTCGGGCAGGGTATACAGACACGCCTGCTCCGCGTGGCGATCTTTCAATAGTCTGGTTGATCAACCGTCGGGCGTTTCGAGCAGCTGCCGTAGGCGCTCCGCGAGAGGTGTCGGAAGGCGGGACAACCAGCCGGCGTCCACAAGCCCCACGCCGATCAGATCGCGCAGGTGCACCCGGTCTTTGTCCCGAAACGCCGTGAGTTTGATCTGTACCAGCGCTGCGAGCGAAAGCACGCGGTACAAACCGGCGTCTTCGGACTCCGTGACGTCCGGGTTGCAGGCCGGCTCGTGAGGTCGCACACGTTCCATGGCAAAGACCACGCGCACGGCGTCCCTCGGCTTGGCCGTCGCGGAATCCAGGAACGCATCGATGCCCGCGACGTGCCGGTACGTGAAGCCGGCGCTTTCGAGCGCCGCGCGCACCCGGTCGAAATCCGCCCTCCGGACGAGCACATCAACGTCCTGCGTGTTTCGAACGGCCGTTTCATCAACGCGGGACACCCAAAGCGCAACCGCGTTGCCGCCCGCGACAGCGTATGGAACGCCGGCGCTGTTCAGTGCCGCGGCGGCTTTGAGCAAGCGTGTCCGGACGCGTTCCACGGCGCTGACCGCCCTTTCAAGAGAAAATGGTGCGAGGTTGGGCATGGTTGCAGGTTTTTACTCGCTCCGCCACCCCGCGCCGTCGCGCACGACCTTCCGGTACAGCGTGTCTCGCTCCACGGGTTCGAACCCCGCGTCCCGGATCGCCTTGACCAGCGAGCGCGTGCTGATCTCCTGGTGCGTGGCCACGTCGTCGTGACGCGACGAGAGCTTGGTGATGTCGTACCACACGACGGTGCCGTCGATGTCGTCGGCGCCGTTCTGGAGCATCAGTTGCGCCATCGGGAGCGTCTGCATGATCCAGAACGCTTTCACGTGCGGGAAGTTGTCGAGCATGAGCCGCGCGACGGCAAGCGTGCGCAGGTTCTCCAGCCCTCCCGGTCCGGGCAGGTGCTCAAGCTCGGAACCGTCGGGGAAGAACGGGAGCGGGATGATGGTCTGGAAGTAGCCGAAACGCGTGCCGGCGGATACGCCCGCGCCGTTCTGCTGCTTGGCCATCTCCAGCGGCTTGAGCACGCCGGGGCGTGTCAGCGAGACGACGGGCGTTTCGCCCGCGCCGGCGTGCTCGCCCGCGTACCCGAGGCGCACCAGCGCCTCGTCCTGCGCCCGGCGCAGCATGTCCATGTGCACCAGGCGCTCGCGCCGTTCCTCGATGTGCCCGTACAGAATCGTCGCGTTGGTCGGCAGGCCCAGTTCGTGCGCCACGCGGTGCACGTCGAGCCACACATCCGACCGGATCTTTCCCTTGAACGCTTCGTCGTGCACGCGGTCGTCGAAAACCTCTGCGCCGCCGCCGGGAAGCGACCCCAGCCCGGCCTGTTTGAGCTCGTTCAGCACCCACCGAATGCCGGCCGTGCGATCGCCGGCCT
>CALMQD010000470.1 GCA_937871415.1 uncultured Phycisphaerales bacterium
ATCAGGCATCAGGCACCGGGCATTAGTGGGAGGCGGGGAAGAGGGCGGTCGGCAGTCGGCAGTCGGCATTCGGCATTCGGCGGGCATGCCGGGTCTAGCCGCGGCTGTGGCTGATCCCTTCTGAAGCGCATCGGCACTATGATCTCTGCGACACCTTTGCTCGCCGGGCTTTCGAGCCTGGCGGTGCGGAGTCGTCATGCGTGGGAGTGAAAGTTGATCGGGGGGGCCGTGGAGAGTCGCCAATGCCCGTGAACGTTGCGTCGCTGCTGGGTGCCGAAGGCCAGTCGCTTCTGAACTACGAATCGAAGACGATCAGCAAGAGCCGGCTGCACCTGCCGGGCCCGGACTTCATCGACCGCGTGTTCAGCCAGACCGACCGCTCGCCGGTGGTGCTGCGGAACTTCCAGACGATCCTCAACACGGGGCGCCTGGCGGGGACGGGGTACGTGAGCATCCTGCCGGTGGACCAGGGGATCGAGCACTCGGCGGGCGCGAGTTTCGCGCCGAACCCGGAGTACTTCGACCCCGAGAACATCGTGAAACTGGCGATCGAGGGCGGGTGCAACGCGGTGGCGAGCACGATCGGCGTGCTGGCGAGCGTCAGCCGCAAGTACGCGCACAAGATCCCGTTCCTGGTGAAGTTCAACCACAACGAGATGCTGACGTACCCGAACACGTTCAGGCAGAGTTACTTCGGGAGCATCCGGCAGTGCTACGAGATGGGCGCGGTGGCGGTGGGCGCGACGATTTACTTCGGCAGCGACACCAGCCGCGACGAGATCGCGTACGTGAGCGACATGTTCGAGGAGGCGCACCAGTTGGGGATGGTGACGGTGCTGTGGTGCTACACGCGGAACAACGCGTTCAAGGTGAAAGGCGCCGACGGCAAGAGCACGGACTACCACGCCGCGGCGGACCTGACGGGGCAGGCCAACCACCTGGGCGCGACGATCAAGGCGGACATCATCAAGCAGAAGCTGCCCACGAACAACGGCGGGTACGCGGCGCTCAACAGCGGCGGCTCGTCGTACGGCAAGTGGGACAAGCGCGTGTACACGGACTTGGCGGGGAGCGACGAGAACGGCAAGGGCGGGCACCCGATCGACCTGTGCCGCTACCAGATTCTGAACAACTACATGGGTCGCGTGCCGCTGATCAACTCGGGCGGCGAGAGCAAGGGCGCGAGCGATACGCAGGAGGCGATCACGACGGCGGTGATCAACAAGCGCGCGGGCGGGATGGGGCTGATCTCGGGGCGCAAGGCGTTCCAGCGGCCGATGAAGGAAGGGGCGGCGCTCCTGCAGGCGATCCAGGACGTGTACCTGGACAAGAGCATCACGGTGGCGTGAGCGGAAGCGGGACAGCGATCTTCATACCAGAGTCGAAGTCGGAAGCGGCCTTCCGACTTCAACAGGCTTGCGCTATTTGTTTCATTGTGTGAGGGCGGCGAAGTTCGGCACGGAGTTCGAAGGCACGCCGCGCGGATGTCGCCTGCCGGGTCCATCGACGAATCGAGAAAGAAAAACCGCGGGCCCGTTGAGGAACCCGCGGTGCGAGCGGCGGCTGGGATGGGCGAGAGAACTTGGTAGACCGGGAAGGGGCGCAGGGGGAATTAGGGTGCGGTCAACCGTTGCAGTTGCCGAAGTCGTTGAACCACGCGTCGAGGAAGCCGAAGAGGTCGTCGACGAGGACCTCGGTGTCCTTGTTGAAGTCGGCGCTGGGCGAGCCATCGGTGGGCGCGGGGCCGTCGAACTGGGCGAACCAGGTGTCGAGGAAGGAGAAGAGGTCGCCGACGGTCACGCCGGGGACGCCGTCGAAATCGGAGGGGCAGGCGACGACGCGCGGCGGGGGTTCGTTGTGGCCGGTGACGAAGACGAGGGCGGACTGGCTGAGCGTGGTGCCGCAGGCGTTGGTGATGCGCACCTGGTAGAGGCCCTCGGACCAGGAACTGACTTCCTCGATGGAGAGTTCGTCGGTATCGACGCCGCGGAACATGGGGCTGTCGACGAGGGGCTCGCCCTCGCGGAGCCACTGGTAGGCGGTGTCGAGGTCGTTGCCGTCGGCGCGGACGCGGAGGTTGACGGTGGCGCCGTCGGCGGCGGTGGCGCTGGCGGGCTGCTCCTGGATGATCGGGGCGAGGAACTCGCAGCTGGCCTGGGGCCCGGCGATGGAGGCGGTCATGACGTTGCCGAGCGATGCGCCGATCGAGTGCGTCTGGTTGAAGATGCCGCCGTTGAAGATGTCCTGGAAGTACTCGGCGGCGAAGACGACGCTCTGGTTCTCCTCGACCTCGACCAGGTCGGAGGTGTAGGAGACCGAGTCGCCGGGGGAGAGGTAGAAGGGCGCCGCGTCGATCTGCACGGCGGTGGTGACGACCGGGTTGTTGGTCATGAGCGCCTCGAGCGAGACGGGGCCGGTGGTGACCTGTGCGCGGCGCTTGACCCAGATGCCCTGGCTCGGGTCGTTGTTGGTGACGGTGCACATGACGCCCTCGCCGCCCAAGTCGGCGACGAGTTCGCCGGAGATGGAGGGCATGATGGGCTGGGTCGCGGGGGTTGAGCCGCCGCCGACGGGGTTGGGGACCTGGCCGTTGACGGTGGCGGGCGCGCCGTTGACCATCCAGCGGACGTGGATGACGTTGAAGGCGGAGAGTTGCGTGAGCGAGACGCCGAAGTGCTCGATGGTGCCGACAGGGGTCGGGTGGCTGGGGTTGCGGTAATCGATGATCGTGGAGGCGCCGGATTCGGAGAGCGTGATGGTCGGCGAGCCGTAGTTGCCGTTGTGGTAGGTGTGGATGACGTCTTCGGGGTGGATGCCCTCGATCTCGATCTCGAACTCGTTGCAGGGGGTGTCGCAGTGGTTGGTGCAGTCGAAGTTCGAGAGGCCACCGGTGATGGTGAAGCCCGACTGAGCCGCGGCGACGGCGGGGAGGGCGAGGAGCAATACCGGCACGAGTCTTCGCAGGAGCATGGCGGGGTTCCTTTGGTCGGCGTAGGTCTGGCACCGGGCGCCTTGCCCTGGCCAGACGATGTGCGCGTCGGTTGGAGGTGCAAGGCGGATGCCACGTGCACAAACACCCCGCCGCACGCGGCCGCGGGGGTGCGCCGCGGCGGGCGGTCAGTGGTGGCCAGTGGACTGGCTGTGGGTGGCCGCCGGGTGGCCAAGCGGGGCGCGTGAGGCGCGCCCGGTTCACGCGGTCTGGTCGAGGGTCAGAAGCCGCAGACGTTGAACTCCATGAACCAGGCGTCGAGGAAGCCGAAGAGGTCGGCGACGCCGACGGCGCCGTTGTCGTCGAAGTCGGCGCTGGGTGGGGCCGGGATGCCGGAGGGGAACTGGGCGAACCAGGCGTCGAGGAAGGCGAAGAGGTCGGCGACGCCGACGGTGCCGTTGCAATCGAAGTCGGCGGAGCAGACGGTGATGGAGACGACGGCGGAGTTCGTGACGCCGCAGTCGCCGGTGATCTGGCAGTAGTACTGCCCGGCGTCCTGGGGCTTGAAGTTGCTGATGGTGAGGGTGGGAGATTGCGGGCCGGTGGCGATGGCGCCGCTGGGGAGCGTTCCGGCGGGGACCCCGGCGAAGATGGGGAATGCGGGGACGTAGCGCCACCACTGGTAAGTCACGGAGCCGTAGCCGCCGGGCGCGAGGGTGACGGCGAACTGCTTGGTGCCGTTCTTGCACACGACGCCGCCGACGGGCCCGGTCTGGATGACGGGCTGGCTGAGGAGCGTGAAGGTCCAATCGGGGCTGGCGGCGGGGGTGATGCCGCAGGGACCGGTGACGATGCAGCGGTAGGTGGTGACGGTGTCGAAGAGGTCGAGGCCGTTGATAGTGAGGGTGGGAGACTGAGCGCCGGAGAATGTGCCGCCGTTGCCGGTGGGGCCGTTGGCGATGTTCTGGTAGCAGAGGATGCAGGGGCCGACGTATTTCTGCCACTGGTAGGTGCTGCCGGGTGGCGATGCGTAGACGGTCATGGAGGCGTCGCCGCCCTGGCAACCTTCGCCGCCGACGGGGCCGAAATCGATGGAGGCTTCGGGGGTTGGGGAGAGGAAAGCGTCGTTGCTGGCGACCGGACCGCCGCAGGGCCCGGTGACGACGCACCGGTAGTACTCGAAGTCGCCGGGATAGGCGCCGGCGATGGTGAGCGTGGGGGTGTTGGTGCCGCCGTAGGAGCCGCCGTTGCCGGTGGGTCCGTCGAAGATGTCGTTGTAGACGTTGAGGAAGAAGGGGTTTTTGCGCTGCCACTGGTAGGTGAAGGGGCCGCCGAGGGGCGTGGCGGTGACGGAGAACTGCGCGTCGTTGTCGCCGGGGCAGACGGAGGTGTCGGAGGGCTGCGCGAGGAAATCGGTGGTGGGGTTGATGGTGAGGAGGGCGTTGTTGGAGACGATCTGGCCGCTGGCGCCGCAGCCGAGGATGGAGAAGACGCAGCGGTAGCGGGTGCCGTCGGCGGGCTGGACATTGAGGATGGAGAAGGTGGAGGTGCCGGTGCCGTTGTAGGTGCTGCCGTTGCCGGTGGGACCGTCGAAGATGTCGGCGTAGATGTTCGGGGGCGTGACGAGTTTCTGCCAGCGGTAGACGACGCTGCTGGGCGGGACGTTGGAGGTGGGCACGGAGAAGAGGAACGGGTTCTGGCCGACGCAGGCGCTGGTGGGGGTGGGCTGGATGTTCTGGCCGAGCACGCCGGGGCCGGCGAAGAAGAGCGGCGCGGAGACCACTTCGCACGCGCCCTGGGCGCTGATGCCGACCTGGTAGTTGCCGGCGTCGCCGGGCTGCATGTTGGTGATGGTGAGCTGGTTGCTGTTGTAGTTCGAGATCGTGGAGCCGCTGGGCTGCAGTCCGGGGGCGAGGAGTACGCCGTCTTTCCACCAGCGCCACGAGGGCATGGTGAAGATCTGGTAGGAGAAGTTGATATCGAAGACGGCGTTGCCGCCGACGCACCCGCTGCTGCCGAAGAGGGCGAGCGGGCTGTTGAGGTTGGCGCAGGGGAGGTTGCGGACGACCCATCCGACGGCGTTGCCGTTGTAGATGCCGTGGCCGCACATGGCGGAGCCGTCGGCGCTGATGCCGGTGGCGTCGGTGATCTGCAAGCCGGTGAGATTGACGGCGCGGAGTTGGAGGTGTTCGCTGAGAAGTCGCGTGCCGAGGGCGGGGGTCCAGACGAAGGCGGTGAAACCGGCGACGTTGTCGACGACCTGACCGATGATGACGGTGCCGTCGCCGTTGACGGCGCGCGGGCGGAGGGCGGTGCAGCCGTTGGGCGTCTGGGGGAGCGCGACCATGCCGGTGGCGGGGGTCCAGCGGTAGCCGAACTCGCCGAGGCCGTTGTTGTAGCGGCCGGTGATGACCGAGCCGTCGGTGTTGACGGCTTCGCCGAGGGCCCAGACCTGGCCGGGGAGCGAGCCGAGGTCGACCATGCCGCCGGGGCTGGTCCACTTGAAGGCGCGCGAGCCGCTGCTGCCGACGACGGTTGTGCCGTCGCCGCTGACGGCCGCGGCGCCGGAGGAGGACTGACTGGGCAGCACGGGGAGCGCGAGGGACGAGCCGGGCGAGGAGGCGTTCCAGATGAAGGCGCGAGCGCCGCTCCCGCTGCCGCTGGTGCCGACGACGATGTTGCCGTTCTGGCTGATGCCGTAGGCAAGGTTGAAGTTCGAAGGCGAGGTTCCCGCGGCGACGGGGATGAGTTGATAGCCGCCGGAGTTGGTCCAGCGGAAGGCGCGCGAACTGCCGGAGTCGCCGTAGCCGGCAAGGATCGTGCCGGAAGCGTCGATGGCCTGCGCGTAGGAGTTGAACGTGCCGCCGGGGAGGAGGCCCATGGACTGGGAGTTGGTGAGGTTGGTCCAGCGGAGGGCGATGTCCTGGCTGCTGCTGTTGTCGGCGTAGCCGGCCGCGGCGGTGCCGTTGGCGTTCACGCCGTAGACGCGCGCGAGCGAACCGCCGCTGCCCGCGGGGGGGCTGACGATGGCGAGTGTCTGCGCGGAACTGGGCGCGGCAGCGAGGCTGAACGCGAGTGTGAACGCGGCGAGACGGAGAGCGACCGGCAGGGCCCGGGCGCAATGATGGATGGGCGTGCGCATGCACCCAATCTACCACACGTCCGGGTTTTCCATGACGGAATTCGATCAACGAGGCTGATCGGACGACGATGGCCGCCGGGTTTTGGAACCTGTTGGGTCGGTTGGAGCTTGGCCCACGCGGCGGTACGGGTTTTCAGACCCCGCAGACGCCGAACTCGGTGAACCAGGCGTCGAGGAAGCCGAAGAGGTCGGCGACGTCGACGGACAGGTTGTTGTCGAAGTCGGCGGAGGGCGTGCCCGGCGCGCCGCCCGCGCCGAACTGCTCGAACCACGCGTCGAGGAAGGCGAAGAGGTCGGAGACGGTGGTCGTGTCGTCGCCGTCGAAGTCGGCGGCGCAAGATGGCGGCGGCGGGTCGCACTCGTCCGGCACGCCGTTGTGGTTCGCGTCGAGGCTCGTGCCCTTGGCGATGTCGCAGTCGTCGTTCACGCCGTTGGCGTTGCAGTCGGGGCCGACGAAGACCGTGGGCTCGATCTTGTAGACCGCGCCCTGACCGTTGGAGCCGTAGATGACGAAGTAGAGTTCACCGAGTGCATCTTCGCCGAAGTGCACGTTGGTGCCGACGAATGAACCCCCTGTGGGAGACAACTGCGTGGAGCGGTTGACGAAGTTCGCGAGGGTGTTGCCGACGTGATCGCAGGTGAGGATGGTGCCGTTCCAATCGCCGAACATGTACTTGCCGTAGAGCCAGGGGATGGCGCAGCCTCGGTAGACGCGCCCGCCGACGACGGCCGAGCCGTTGATGGGGCCGCCGGAGGACGAGTGCGGGTACTCGTATGTCGGAAGCACCGAGGGCGGGAGCGGGTTGACGCAACCGGCGTAGTTGGTGGGGTTGGTGCCTTCGAGGCA
>CALMQD010000471.1 GCA_937871415.1 uncultured Phycisphaerales bacterium
ACGTTTCACATGTTCGCGATCGGCCCCGCCGGCACCGAGAGCAACGCCACGGCCGTGGGGGCGAGCGGAGCCGGGATCGGCTTCTTTACGAGCAACCAGGGCAACGCGCATCGCTCGTTCGTCGTTTCCGGCGGCACACTCACGACCGTCGGTCCCCTTTCGGGCGACTCGCAGGTGGACCTCTTCTCCATCTCGTCCGCGGGCGTGCTGCTGGGCGTCTCGTACGATCTGGGGGAACTCGGCGTCAGCGCGGTCAAGTGGGAGAACGGAGTCCCCACGTCGCTGGGCGCGTTCTTCCCGCGCGCACTCAACGACGCCGGCGATGTCGTCGGGTCGGTCACGGTCGTCAACGCTTCGGGGATCCGCTCCGACCACGCGTGCCGGCTGCGGAACGGCGTGCTGACCGACTTCCTCACCCTGCAGAACGGGTCGAACAGCTACGCGTTCTCGACCAACAACGTCGGTCAGGTCGTCGGACGCTCTGACACGGCCAACGACGCGGGCTCGCAGGGGGCTCTGTGGCAAGGCTCGCCGCTCCAGAGGATCGGCCTGGGCACGCTCGGAGGGAACTTCTCCGCGGCGTACGACATCAATGACCAGGGCGCGATCGTCGGGGTTTCGACCAACGGTTCCGGGCAGTTCCGGGCCGTCCGCTTCGCCGTGAACGCTCAGGGCATCGTCACGGCCCGCACCGACCTCGGGGCCTTGCCGGTGGAGCCGGTCGGTCCGGCCGCGGTGGCTCCATGGTCGTACGCGTACGCGATCAACAACGGCGGCTGGATCGTGGGGAGCAGCAGCAACAAGGGCGTGCTGTGGGCGGGCGCGCGGATGATCGATCTGAACGCGGCGGCGTCGCCGCCCGCCGGGTGGCGCATCATGGCCGCGCGAGACGTCAACGGCTCGGGCGATATCGTCGGGCAGGCCTCCGGCCCGGACGGGTATCTGCACGCGGTGTCGATCGTGCCTTGCTTCGCGGACACGAACCGAGACGGGGCGATCTCCGTCGCGGATCTGTTTGAGTATCTTGATGACTGGTTTGCGTCGCTCGGGTCGGCATGCCCGCTGAACGCGCTCTGTCCCGCGGACTTCAATCTCTCCGGGACTGTCGAGGTCGCGGACCTGTTTGCATACCTGGACGCGTGGTTCTCTCAGTTCGGGACGAACTGCCCCGGGTTCTGAGCGGGTTTCACGCGCCGAACGCAAACCGCGCGACCGACTTCCTACGCTTCCGGCCCATGCATTGGACCGACGAAGTCGCCGACGCCGCCATAGCCCTTTCGCTCCCCGAGAACGCCCGGGGCGTCATCACCATCAACGACTCGAAAACGCCGTCCGGGCGCGCCCACGTCGGCTCGCTGCGGGGCGTGCTCATCCACGACGCGGTGTACCGCGCGCTCAAGCAGCGCGGCGTGAAGGTGCGCTACCGCTTCGGATGCGACGACTACGACCCGGTGGACGAACTGCCGCACGGGATGAAGGAGCACTTCGAGCAGTACCTCGGGCAGCCGCTGTGCAACACGCCGGCGCCGCCGGGCTCGTCCGCCACGGACATGGCGGATCACTTCATCAAGGACTTCTGGTCGGTCTTCAAGGACCTGGGCGTGGACGGCGAGGGCGGGTGCGAGTTCTATCGCATGCGCGACGTCTACCGCTCGGGCCAGTTCAACGAGCCGATCGATCGGATCCTGCGTTCGGCGCCCAAGGTGCGCGAGATCTACAAGGAGGTCTCCAACTCCGACCGCCCCGCGGGGTGGCTTCCGTTCCAGGTCATCTGCGAGAAGTGCGGGCGCATCGGCACGACCGAGTGCACGAACTACGACGGACAGACGGTGGAATACACCTGCCGCGCGGACCTGGTCGAGTGGGCCAAGGGGTGCGGGAACAGGGGCAAGATGTCGCCCTTCGACGGGCGCGGCAAGTTGCCGTGGAAACTCGAGTGGGTCGCCAAGTGGGCCACGTTCCCGGTCACGATCGAGGGCGCGGGCGAGGACCACAACACCAAGGGCGGCTCGCGTGACGTCGCGGCCCACTGCCTCGAAGCGATCTACGAGCGCCAGGCGCCGCTGAATATCCCGTACGGCTTCATCCTCATCGGCGGGCGGAAGATGTCCAGCAGCAAGGGGCTGGGCGTCACGGCGCGCGAGATGGCGGACTTCCTGCCCCCGGAACTGCTGCGGTTCCTGATGATCCGCACCAAGCCCAAGAGCCAGGCGAACTTCGAGCCGACGGAAGAAGCGCTCGTCAAACTGTTCAACGAGTTTGACCGCGCGCACCAGAAGTCGTTCCCGCCCGCGGGGGCGGCGCCGGACCCGAAGTTTCCGGAGCACGAGAAGCGCAACTACGAGCTCTCGGAGGTCGATGCGTCGCACAGCGAGGGCTCGTTCTTTGACTGCGAGTTCCAGCTGGTGCTGGCCTTGGTGCAGATGCCGCACCTGGACATTTACGCCGAGTTCGAGCGCATCAAGCGGGAGACCACGGGCGCCGCGGGTGGGCTCACGGTGCTGGAGCGGGCGCACCTGGATCGCCGCATCCACGCGGCCAGGTTCTTCCTGGCGAATCTGGCGCTGCCGGAAGAGCGATTGACGCTCCAGACCCAGCCGCCCGAGAAGGCCGCGGAACTCTCGGCGCCGCAGCGCGCGTTCTGCCGCCTGCTGTCGAGCCGGCTCGCGGCGCTGTCGCCCGCGCAGTGGAACGGCGAGACGCTCCAGGCGACGGTGTTCGACTCGGCGCGTCTGACGCCGCTGCCGCAGCCCGAGGCGTTCATCGCGTTCTATCGCGTGCTGCTCGACAACACCAAGGGCCCGAAGGCGGGCAACTTCCTGGCGTTCCTCAAGCCGGATCACGTCGTCGGCCTCTTCGGCACGGTGCCGTGGAACGATGGCGCGGACGAACGCGCCCTGGTCACCACCCTGACCGCGACGCTCGCGGGGACGGCGCTCGCGCTCGCC
>CALMQD010000472.1 GCA_937871415.1 uncultured Phycisphaerales bacterium
TATTTTGACGGCCGCGGCGCCGGGGAGCCCGTTTGCCCGGACCCATGGGATGCATGGGACCCATGCGACCTATTCCCCGCCGACCCACGTCAAGCACGTGGTCTGCGAGATGGGCGGCAAGAACGCGCTGATCATCGACACTTCCGCTGACCTCGACGAGGCCGTGCTCGCGGCACGCCACTCGGCTTTCGGTTTCCAGGGTCAGAAGTGCTCGGCGTGTTCGCGGCTGATCGTGGTCGACCCCGCCGGCCCCCGGGGCCCGGCCTTCCGGCACGTCGTCGATCGCCTGGTCGAGGCGACCAAGGCGCTGGTGGTGGGCGACCCCACTCGCCCCGGCACGGACGTCGGCCCGGTGATCGACGCCGAAGCCGCGGCGAAGATCCGCGGGTACATCGATCGCGGGCGTGTGTCGGGCCTCGAGTGCCATCAGATCGGCGTGCCGACGACGGGGGAGTTCGCCGCGCGAAGCGCGTCGCGGCTGGTGCCGCCGACGATCTTTGTGAACGTGCCGGAGAACCACGAACTGGCGACCGACGAGATCTTCGGACCGGTGCTCGCGGTCATGCACGCTTCGAGTTTCGACGAGGCCCTGCGGATCGCGAACCAGTTGCCGTACAAGCTCACGGGCGGCGTCTTCAGCCGCAAACCCAGCCACATCGAGCAGGCCAAGCGCGATTTCCGCGTGGGCAATCTGTACCTGAACCGCGGCATCACCGGCGCGCTCGTCGGGCGCCAGCCCTTCGGCGGTTTCGGCATGTCGGGCGTGGGAAGCAAGGCCGGCGGCGCCGACTACCTCCTTCAGTTCGTTGAACCGCGCGCCAGCTGTGAGAACACGATGCGGCGCGGCTTTGCGCCCGAACTCTGATCCCCGTCGCCAACGCCAGGGAGCCGCCGGATGCCCCTCCGACCGGACGACCGACAGCACAAGCGTTACCTCGACCTGGCGGCACGCATTGCCTGGCGGGGTTGGGGGTTGGTCGAGCCGAATCCGATGGTCGGCTGCGTCATCGTCCGGTCCGGGAGCGACGGAGTTTCGAGGATCGTCGGCATCGGCCATCACCGGCGGTTCGGCGGTCTGCACGCGGAGCGCGAAGCCCTCGCCAGCTGCGCGCGGCTGGGCGAGCCCGGCGCCGCGCGCGGGGCGACGGCCTATGTCACCCTCGAGCCCTGCAACGGACAGGGCAAGCAGCCGCCGTGCGTCGAAGCGCTCAAGCAGGCGGGCGTTGCGAGAGTGATCTTCGCCGAGCGCGACCCGAGCGAGAACAAGGGCGGCGGGGCCGAAGCGCTCGCGCGGAGCGGCATCGAGTGCGTTCGGAGCGGCGCGAGTTTCTGGGCGTCGCGCACGAGTGCGCCGTGGCGAAAACACCGGGCAACCGGCCTGCCCTGGGTCATCCTGAAGCTCGCCCAAACGATCGACGGCAAAGTCGCGACCCGCTCCGGCGACTCGAAGTGGATCTCGGATGAACACTCGCGCCGGTGGGTTCATCTGGTGCGCGGGCGGGTGCAGGGAATCCTGACCGCGACGGGCACGGTGCTGGCGGACGATCCTCTGTTAACGCCGCGCGGGGTGCCGGTGCGGCGGATGCCCGGGCGCGTGGTGCTCGATTCCTCTCTCCGACTCCCTGTGACGTCTCAACTCGTTCGCACGGCGACGCCGGACTCTCCGGTGTGGGCGGTGTGCGCGGACCAGGCCGACCCCGCGACGACCGGTCGCCGAGCGGCGCTCGAACGCCCGGGCCTTGGAGTTCGCGTGTTCCGCGAATCCGGGGCTGAGCAGCTCGGCGCCATCGCGCACGGTCCTCGCTCGGCCCGACTGGACCTGCGTGGTGTGCTGGCGTGGATGGGCGACGCCCCGGAGAACGGCGGGCTCGGGATGCAGACCGTGCTCGTCGAGGCCGGCCCTCGATTGGCCGGACAACTCCTGCGTCATCGCCTCGTGGACGAGACCTTGTTCTTTACAGCCCCGGTCGCGCTGGGCGATGCGCTGGCCCCCGGCCTGACGCACGCGCCGGGCGACGCCGCCATGCCGCTGGTCAGCACGATCGCCGAGGCCCGCGACGGACAGTCCTGGCGTCTGGCGTTCACACGCCGAGTCGCCGGCGGGGTCGGGGCCGACGCGATGACCCTCTGGACGCGCACGCGCTGAAGACTAAAGGCTCGCGGCGCGCTCGCCCGCGTGATAGGCTCAGGGGCGGACCAATCCGGTCTGTCGGAGGCCTCGGCACGCATGACCACGTCGAACAGCGAACCGATCAGCGCGCTCCTGCACGAACGCCGCGTGTTCCCGCCGCGGCAAGCGGTTGAGCTGGGCTTCTCGCGCTGGCACGTAGGCTCGATGGACGAGTACCGCGAGCGGCACGCGCGGTCGATCCGGGAGCCCGAGGCGTTCTGGGGTGAAGTGGCGCGGGATCTGAAATGGTTCCAGCCCTGGAGCCGCGTGCTGGAGTGGAACGCGCCCGACGCCCGGTGGTTTGTCGGCGCGCGAACGAACATGTGCTACAACTGCGTGGATGCCCACGTGCAGGCCGGATTCGGCGAAGAGACGGCGATCGTCTGGGAGGGGGAGCCCGTCGCGCCCCGCACGAGCCACGCCGCGGCCGACTCGAAGTACGCCGCCGAGCCCGAGGTCCGCCGGCTGACCTACCGGGAACTGCAGGCTGCGACTTCGCGGCTGGGCAACGCGCTCAGATCGCTCGGGGTCAAGAAGGGCGACGTGGTCACGATCTACATGCCGATGGTGCCCGAGCTGGCGATCGCGATGCTCGCGTGCGCCCGCATCGGCGCGGCGCACAGCGTGATCTTCGGCGGCTTCGCACCGCACGCGATCATGGAGCGCGCCATCGACGCCAGGAGCCGCGTGGTCATCACCGCCGACGGCGGCTATCGGCGCGGCGAAGTGGTGCCGCTGCTGAAGAACGTTGAGGAGGCGGTGCAGCTCTGCGCCAACCACGGGCACATCCTCAATCATGTCGTGGCGCTCAAACGCACCGGCCACGAGCAGCCCAGCCGGCGTCCGGCGACGGGTTCGCACATCGGCGGCGGCGCGACCGTGCTGCACTGGTGGCACGATCTCGTCGAACCGGCGAGCGACGCCTGCCCGTGCGAGAGCATGGAGAGCGAGGACATGCTCTTCCTCCTCTACACATCCGGCTCCACCGGCAAGCCCAAGGGCATCGTTCATACCACCGGCGGGTACATGGTCTACGTGTACTACACGGCGAAGACGGCGTTCAATCTCGCGCCGAGCGACCGCGGCGGGAACGGTGACCTGTTCTGGTGCAGCGCCGACATCGGCTGGGTCACGGGGCACTCGTACGTGCTCTACGGCATCCTGCTCAACCGCGTGCCGACGCTCATGTACGAAGGAGCGCCCAACTTCCCCGCGCTGCCCGATCGGCCGGGCCAGGGCGACCGGTTCTGGGACATCATCGAGCGCCACAGGGTCACGCACTTCTACACCGCCCCCACGGCCATCCGCGCGTTCATGAAGTGGGGCGACGACCTGCCGGCACGCCACGATCTTTCGTCGCTTCGGCTGCTCGGGAGCGTGGGCGAGCCCATCAACCCCGAGGCGTGGATCTGGTACCACGAGCACATCGGCGGGGCGAGGAACGGGGGCAAGGGCCGCCCGATCGTCGACACATACTGGCAGACCGAGACCGGCGGGCACGTGTGCACGCCCCTCCCGGGCGCGACACCCACGAAGCCAGGCAGTTGCACGATGCCGATGTTCGGCATCGACGCGGAGGTCGTGAACGAGCAGGGACAGGAACTCGGACCCAACCAGGGCGGGCTGTTCATTATCCGTCGCCCCTGGCCGGGAATGCTGCGCGGGATCTACGGCAATCGCGAACGCTTCGTGAGCAACTACTTCGGGCGCGTGAAGGACCCGAAGACCGGTGAGCCCTGGTACTTCTCGGCCGATGGCGCGCGGCGCGACGAGGACGGTTACTTCTGGATCCAGGGACGCATCGACGACGTCATCAAAGTCTCGGGCCACCTGCTGGGGACGATGGAGGTCGAGAGCGCGCTGGTGAGCCACCCGGGGGTGGCCGAGGCGGCGGTCGTCGGCGTGCCGCACGACATCAAGGGCAACGCGATCTGCGCTTTCGTGACGCTCAAGACCCATTGGCTGGCGCAGCACAAGCGCTCGCCGGACGACGCGCTCAAGAAGGAACTGGCGGCGCACGTCGCCAAGGAAGTGGGGGCCCTGGCCCGTCCCGACCAGATCCGCTTCGCCGACGGCCTTCCCAAGACCCGCAGCGGCAAGATCATGCGGCGTTTGCTGCGCGACGTCGCCTCCGGGGTCGAGAAGATCACCCAGGACACGACGACGCTCGAGGACTTCAGCGTGATCGCCAAGCTGCGGGAGAATGAGGAGTAACCGGGCGCCGTTACTCCCGTTCGATGTGCTGTCGATTGGGGGCTTCCCGGGAAGCGTGCCGCCGGGTCGCTAGAATGGCGTTCTGACCGGATTCCCCTACCCGAGGCAGTTTCGATGGCCCACGCCAAGAGCAGCAATCCGAACGAGTTCATCCTTCCCGATCTGGGGGAAGGCGTGCACGAAGCCGAGTTGATCAAGTGGCGCGTGCAGATCGGCGACAACGTCCAGGAACACGACATCCTCGCCGAGATGGAGACGGACAAGGCGCTGGTGGAAGTGCCCTCGCCGCGCTCGGGCGTAATCGCCGCGCTGCACGGCAACGAGGGGGAGATCCTGAAAGTCGGCAACGTGCTGGTGACCTACGCCGGTGGGGGCGGTGCGGCTGTTGCGGCCCCCGCGCCAGCGGCCAAGAGCCCGGGGACCAATGGCACGCACGCCGCCCACGCCGAGGAGCTCGATGAACCGAGCGAGCGGACGGAGGACGACGGAACGGTCGTCGGGAAAATGACCGGCTCGCTGGGCGGAGTCTCCGCCGAAGCCGGCAAGGTGCTGGCAACCCCTGCGGTGCGCCGCCTGGCCCGTGATCTGAATGTCGATCTCAGCCGCGTGCAGGGCACGGGCATCGCCGGACGAATCACGGAGAAGGACGTTCGCGCGGCCCAGGGCGGAGGGGGCACGAAGGCCGCGCCAGCTCCCAGCCGTGCGCCGGTGGAGCGCATCGAAACCCGCACGCGTCCGGTCGAGATCCCTTCGCCGACCCGTGCGTCCTCGCCGGCGCCGGCCCCTGCGCGACGTGAAGTCCCGTCCATCCCGGCCGGCGAAGCGACGCTGCGCGTGCCGTTCCGCGGCGTGCGACGGACCATCGCCAACCGCCTCCGCGAGAGCGTCAACCAGGCCGTGCACTTCAACGTCATGGACGAGGCGGACATCTCGGCGCTCGACGTGCTGCGGAAGAAACTGAGCGCGGCCAGCGGGGAGAAGATCTCCGTCCTGCCGTTCGTGGCCAGCGCCGTCTGCCGCGTACTGACAAAGGACCCCTTCCGCTCGATGAACGCCACGGTGGACGAGAAACCGGGCGACGCGAACTACGACGCCGCGATTGTCCAGCATCGAGCGGTGCACATGGGCATCGCGGCCGATACGGACAGTGGGCTGATGGTTCCGGTGATCCGAGACTGCGATGCGCTCGGTGTGATCGAGATCGCCCGGCACATCGCTCACGTCGCCGAGGCCGCCCGCACGCGTTCCGCCAGCCGCGAGATGCTCTCGGGCTCGACGTTCACGATCAGCAACGTCGGGAGCCACGCCGGGCGCTTCGCGACGCCGATCATCAACTATCCCGAGGCGGCGATCCTGGGCGTCGGGCGGGCCCGGCCCGCGCCGGTCATCCGGGGCGGCGGTATCTTCGTCGGCAACCTGCTGCCGCTCAGCCTCGCCTGCGACCACCGCGTCGTGGACGGCGCGACGGCGGCGCTGGCGCTCGCCGAGATCATCGCGCTCCTGCAGGATCCGGAACAGTTGCTCTCGCCCGCGCGGGCCTGAACACAGGCGGGCCGTCACGCGACGCCATCACTTCAGCAGACCCGCGGTTCGAAGCAGCCGCTCAACTTCGGCGCGGGCGAGCGCCACATCGGCGTCTTTCTTGTGGACGGCTGTGTTGGTGATCGCGAGGAACTCGCGCAGGAGTTCCAGCGCCCGCGCTTCGTCGGGCTTCTCCGGCGGCGGGCCTTCGATCAGCAACATCGCCAGGCGCTGCAGGACCAGCGAGGCGCCGGGGTCGGCCTCGGTGCGGGCCTGGCTCAGCACCGACTCCAGCTCCCGCCTGGCCCCGGCTTTGTCGCCCGCCCGGTACAAGACGACCGCCAGTTTGGCCGTGATCCGCGCCGCCGCAAAGGGGTGGAGCGACCGCGACAGCCTGTAGACGCCCGCCGCCGAGCGATCGTCGATTCCGCCAGGGCTGCCGGGATCAACGAGCCGACCCTGGCGCTCCAGCGCGACCGCGAGGTTGTCGAGCGCCTCGACTGAAGCGTTGTCGCGTTCCGGGCCGGGCTTGCTCGTGCGGATGCCCGAAGGGCCGAGGACTCCCAACGCCGACGCCGCTGCCTGAGCATCGCTCTCGGCCCGCGCGTAGCTGTCCCTCGCCGCGGCCAGCGAGCCCGGGCCCGCCGCTGCGTCCATGTCGCCGAGTTTCAGGTAAGCCCGCGCACGGCCGCTGAAGTTCATCACCGCGGGTGAAAGACTGATGGCCCGCGAGTACATCTCGATCGCGCGGGTCACGTCCGCGTGGGTGGGCCGGCGCTCACTCGCGGAGAGCAGTCGTGCAAGTTCGGTCAGAGGCTGCGAGGCCGTCGGGTCTTGGCGCGACGCGTTGGTCCACAGCGCTTCTTCGCTGAGCCACGCGCTGCTGTACGCC
>CALMQD010000473.1 GCA_937871415.1 uncultured Phycisphaerales bacterium
CCCTCTCTGCATCGGCAACAAAGCGGCATCGCCATCGCCCCCATGCGCCATCGCGTGGAAGCGTGGATGCGCGCCATTGTGCGGATGCGCGCCATCGCGAGGAAGCGCCGCAGCGCAGCACCGCCGCAACCACGGCGCCGCGGCGCATCGCATCACAACAAAAGAAAAATGAAATGGAGCCGGGGGGAGTCGAACCCCCGTGCCGGATCAGTCCGCTCGGCGTCTCTACGCGTGTGTCCGGCTGTTTATTCTCGACCGCGGCACCGCCAACCGGCGGGCTTTGCCGAAGTCCAGCACCCGGATGATCCTCGCCCACGCGCCCGGGTGCGCCACTTGTGAGCCAGCCTCATGTCATTCGAACCCCGCCCCATGAGGCATCGGGCAGGGTTCGTGCAGCCTGTTGATTAGGCCGCGAGAGCGTAGCTGTTGTTATTGGCAGCTATTGATGTGCATGCTTTTTACCAGGACCGCATGCTCCTGGACGCGCTAACGCCGGGCATTCCCTGCCCGGTCGATCACCAACGTCGGCCCCGGTTGTCAAAGAGCAGTCATTCTACGTCCGCCGCACGCCCCGGGATCGATCCCGGCCCGCGCCGCGCTCAACTCAGCCGCACGAGAACCCGGACTGCGCAAACCACGCGTCGAGGAACCCGAACAGGTCCGCCACGGTCACGGTCGAATCGTGGTTGAAGTCCGCGCTCAGCGCCGGCCCGCTCGTATTGAACTGCGCAAACCACGCGTCGAGGAAGCCGAACAGGTCCGCGACCGTCCCGGTCTGCGAGCCGTCGAAGTCCGCCGAGCACGGCGGGAGGTAGCTCAGCGCCGCGTTCGGGATGATCTGCTTGGCGATGCCCGGGCCCTGGTACCGGGCCGCGAGCGTCGCGGAACCGGTGGCCTCGAAATACTCGACCCGGAAGGCGTGCTTGCCGGCCTGCAGGCCGATGACGCCCGAGCGCTCCTGCGACCCGTGCACGCCGTTGTTCTCGACCACGAGCGTGTCGCCGATGAACAGGCGCGAGCCGTCGTCGGAGGTCGTGAAGAAGGTGTACAGCCCCGTCGTCGGCACGCTCACGTACCCGGCGTAGACCGCGCCGACGTTGTCCGTGCGGTTCGACGCCGAGAAGTTGCCGGTGGTCGTCGGCACGTTGATGTTCGATACGAACGAAGTCTGGTACGGCGTGAGGGTCGAGAAGACGGGGAGCGAAGTCAGGCCGGGCGTCATGTCGTAGAACTTCACGCGCAGGCCCGGGTTGCCGCCCAGGGGGTTCTCCGGGGTGCGCGCCGGCGCGACGTTCACCGTCACCGTCTGGTTCGCGCCGCCCGTGCCGTTGGTCGCCGTGTACGTGAAGGTGTCCGGCCCGCTGAAGTTCCCGACCGGCGTGAAGGTGATGAGGCTCCGGCCGCGCGGCCCGGCGCCGGCGTTGATCGTCACCGTGTTGCCGGCGGTCGTCGTGCCCGAGGGGAGCGAGAGCGTCATCGCGCCGCAGTTCGAGACGTCGTTCTGCAGCACGTCGATGCTCACCGACTGCGTGATCTGCGAATAGACCGTCTCCGGCCGGGTGAACGGCGCCGAAGTCGGCGTCGACACGCACGAAAGCCCCGAATCGCGGTGAAAACTCATCTGCGTGATCGAGCAGGGCGAGTACTGCAGCGCCTGACCCCCGATGAACGGGTTCATGATGAAGCCGTCGGGCGTCGACTCGCACGGCGAGCCCGCCTGGTTGTCGTGCGGCGCGTTCCACTCGTGCCCGATCTCGTGCGCCGAGAGCAGCACGCGCGACGCGAACGTCGTCGTGAACAGCGTCTGCGACAGCCCCGAGTTGTACGTGTTGTTGCAGATGACGCCGACGTACGCCAGCCCGATCGTGCCGCCGTCCAGATCGCGCCCCGTCATCAGGTGCTCGAGGTCGCGCGTGAGCGTCGCCTGCGACACCGTGTTCCACACCGCCAGCGACTCGCTCAAGAGCGCGCTGGCGCTGGTCGTGTCCGAGAAAGGATCCGCGGCGGTCGTGCGCAGGATCACGCCCCGGAGGCGCGTCG
>CALMQD010000474.1 GCA_937871415.1 uncultured Phycisphaerales bacterium
GGTACGGGGAGTTACGGGAACGCGATTGTCCGAGGGCGGTGTCGTAGGTCCACTCGAGGTTCGGGTCGATGACGGTCACGTCGGCGGGCGCGCCGACGGCGAGTGAGCCCACACCGTGCGCGAGTGGTTTGGCGGCGTCGTGGATGTGCGCGGGAGCGGGCGTTGCGCGGTCGAGGGACTTGGCGCTGGGGATGGCCATGGCCGCGAGGTCGGGACGGTCGAGGCGGCAGAGCCGCGCGGGGTTAATGGTGAGGAGTTCGACTAGGCGCGGGAGGGTGATGACGCCGGGCTCGACGAGGGCCTTGAGATAGAGCGGGAGCGCGGTTTCGAGGCCGAGGATTCCGAAAGCGGCGTTCTCGAACTCGACGGCTTTGCGCTCCTGCGGGTGCGGGGCGTGATCGGTCGCGAGGATGGTGATCGTGCCGTCGGCGATGCCTTCGAGGAGGGCGGAGATGTCGGACCTCTCGCGCAGGGGCGGGTTCATCTTGGCGAGCGTCCAGTAGCGCTGGCCGCCGCGGGTCCCCCCCACTGCCGCCGCGGCGCCGGGGCGTCCCTCGGCGGGCGCGGGCTGGTTGAAGGCCTTGAAGACCGAGTCGCGTCCGAGTTCGATGCAGTCGTGCGTGAGCGTGAGGTGGTGCGGCGAGGCCTCGGCGGAGATGGGCAGGCCGAGTTTCCGCCCGCGCCGAACAAGTTCGACCGAGCCGGCGCACGAGAGGTGCTGCACGTGGTAACCGGGCGAGCCGCCGGGAACGGCCTGCATGAGGCGGATGTCGCGCTCGATGATGAACTCTTCGGCGATGCGCGGCCAGCCGGTGAGGCCCAGGCGCGTGGAGACGCTGCCGGCGTGCATGGACGAGCCGCGGGTGAGCGAAGGTTCCTGGCAGTGCTGCATGAACGCCAGGCCCGTGGTCTGCATGTAGGTCAGGGCCTTGAGCATGACGCCGGGCGAGGCGACGCAATCGCCGTCGTCGCTGAAGCCGACGGCGCCGGCGCGGGCCATGAGGGCGATTTCGGCGAGGTCCTCGCCGCGGCGGCCCTTGGTGGCGGCGCCGACGGGGAAGACGCGGCAGTAGGCGGTCTGTTCGGCGCGGGTGTAGACGAACTCGACCATCGCGTCGTCGTCGAGCGCGGGGGTCGTGTTGGGCATGCAGCAGACGCTGGTGAAGCCGCCGGCGACGGCGGAGGCGGAGCCGGTTTCGATGGTCTCGGCGTCCTCGCCGCCGGGCTCGCGGAGGTGGACGTGGGGATCGATGAGGCCGGGCGTGACGA
>CALMQD010000475.1 GCA_937871415.1 uncultured Phycisphaerales bacterium
GTGTCGGGGGTTCGAATCCCCCCCTCTCCGCTTCAAGCAGCCCTTGCGAACGCAAGGGCTGTTTTCGTTTCTGCACCGGCGCGCCGCTGACAATCGTCTCGCGCCGCGGCGTCGTGTACCGCGCTCAGGCTCGTCTGCCGCCGGCGGTGTCTGCGCAACGGACCGTCGCCAAGTTGCAAGCGAGGCGTGGCGAGCACGAGTTGGTCGTTTCAGGGCAGCGAACAACGACCGATTTCATGGTCATTGACTGGGCGACGGACACGTGCGCACCACAGTCAATTGTGAACTGTTCTTGCGCTGCCGACGAACTCCGCACTCGCCCGCTCGATATCATTCTGTATCGAGTTGTCTGGAAAGTGGTGCGCGGCACGCGATCGCAGCGAAGGCGGCGGCACATAGGGGGAGTTCGCGTAACGCCCACGAGTCACGTCTGGCACGCCCTTGGGCGCAAGGAGCAACTCATGCCGGCCACGATGAAGGCGTTCGTGATGCACGGGATCGGCGAGGTCGGCATCATCGAGAAGCCGATACCCCGGGCCGGCCCGAATGACGCGATCATCCGCACGACCGCGGCCCTGATCTGCACGTCGGACACGCACACCGTCGCCGGTGCGATCGGCCCGCGGAAGGACCTGACGCTCGGGCACGAGGCGGTGGGTGTGATTCATGAACTGGGCGCATCGGTCGCCGCCACCGGCCTGTTCAAGGTCGGTCAGCGCGTCGCGGTGAACGCGATCACGCCCTGCTATGGGTGCGAGAACTGCCAGCGCGGCTACCCGTCACAGTGCGGCGGCATGCTCGGCGGATGGAAGTTCGCCAACGTCAAAGACGGGAGCATGGCCGACTACTTCCACGTCAACAACGCCGTCGCCAACCTGGCCCCCATCCCGGACGATCTCAGCGACGAGCAGGCGGCCTACTGCTGCGACATGCTCTCCACCGGCTTTGTCGCCGCGGAATACGGCAATATTCCCATCGGCGGAACGGTCGCGGTTTTCGGCGAGGGGCCCATCGGGATGATGGCGACGGTCGGCGCGAGGCTCCTGGGCGCGGGGCTGGTGATCGGCGTGGAAAGCAAGCCCGATCGGGCGGCGATGGCCCGCCGGTTCGGCGCCGACCTCATTGTCGACTACACAAGCGAGGACCCCGTCGAAGCGATCAGGAAGGCCACCGGCGGGCGGGGCGTCGACACCGCGATCGAGGCGCTCGGCTCGGTGGCGACGTTCAGCGCGTGTGTGAGCGCGACGCGCCCGGGCGGCACCATCTCCAACGTCGGCTACCACGGCGACGGCGACACGGTGCCCATCCCCCGCCTGGACTGGGGCGTGGGCATGAGCGACAAGACCATCCGCACCGCGCTGTGCCCGGGCGGATCGGAGCGCATGAATCGCCTCATGCGGCTGATCCAGACGAAGCGCGTGGACCCACTGCCCATGACCACGCACCGCTTCAAGTTCGCCGACATCCAGCAGGCATTCAAGATGATGCAGACCAAGGAGGGCGGCATGATCAAGCCGCTCATCACGTTCGGTTCGTAACCGGACCTTTGCCCGCCGCAAGCCCGCTTGGGCGGGGATTCTTGAACGGTGATGTATGAACGCAACGCACGGTTGGATCGTGGTGGCCGACGCCCGGAGCGCCTCGCTCTTTGAGTGCAAGCGAACCCCGAACGGTTCGCTGCACATCGAGGCGGTGAAGTCGATCCGCAATCCGCACGAGGCAGAGCACGAGCGCGGCCGCCCGAACCTCGCGGGAGGGGCGGAGCGCCGGGGCTCGGTCACGAGTTCGGGGGCTCACGCCGCGCCGCACACGGTCGGTCCCAAGCACACCGCGGACGAAGAGCACCGGCGTTTTGCGCGCGAGGTGCACGCCTGGCTTGCGGAGACGGCGCACCGCTCGGCGCCGGGGCGTGTGACGCTGTTTGCGCCGGCGCGTTTCCTGGGGCTGTTGCGTGAGGAATCGCCGCGCGCTGGCGACGACGCGAGTTTCCGCGAGGGCGACCTGACCCACCTGCGCCCGCAGGAGCTCGCCGCGCACCCGGCGGTCTTGAGCGCACTGTCGGCCCGATAGGTGCGCGGCGGTCGGTCTCACGCCGGTCCCGGCGCGTCGGGTGGACGCGCCGCGCATCGCCGAGTACTTCGCGAACCCCGAGTGCCGCGTCGTCGACACGCGCCCGGTGCCCCTTTGCGGCCTGTTTGTGCTCGAGGCTGTTCATGCGTGGATCGAACGGACTCGCATGGTTGAACACCATCCGAGGTTGCCGCACCACCGTGGACGCGGCGCGTTCGTGACCGACGGGCGCGTGATCCGCACGCGCTCGAAGAGGCGGTAGCGCGAACTGCGGGAATGACCTCGCGCCGGTGCAACAGTCAGTGGAAGTTTCGAGACGGCGCCCGGAGGTGGTCGACGGCGTCGTCGAGGTCCCGCATGCTCGTGACCACGACGTGGACGACCTCCCCCTGGCGCTGGACGCGGCCGGTCGCGACCAGCAGGCCTGCGCGCGCTTCGCGCCGGAAGCGTTGATAGGTCCGACGCCACACGATCAGGTTCGCGATGCCGGTCTCGTCCTCGATGGTCATGAACGTCACGTCGTTGGCGGTGCCGGGGCGCTGGCGCACGAGCACGAGGCCCGCGACGCTGCGGACCTCGCCGTCGGGCGACTTGGCCGCGTCGCGCAGGTCGGCGCAGGCCGTCACGCCCAGCGCGTCGAGACGGCCCCTGGCGAACGACACCGGGTGGGCCTTGAGCGAGAGGCCGACGGCCCCGTAGTCGAGCGCGACCTGGCGGAGCGGACCGACGTTCGGCAGAAGGTCGAGCCCCTCTTCGGACCCGGCGACGTTTGAGCCACGGGCATCACCGGCCTCGCCAAAGAGCGGGAGCGGCTCGTCGCGCAGCAGGCGCGCCTGCCACAACGCCTGCTGACGTGTCAGGCCCATGGAGCCGAAGGCGTCGGCCGCCGCGAGACGGCGCAGCGTCACGGCCCTCGCCCCGCTGGCGCGCCACAGCGCGGGCATCGATCGGAACGGGCCTTTCGTGGCTGTCGCGCCGGCGATGCGCGTCGCGTCGGCCTGGCCGACGCCCCCGACCAGGTGCATCCCGAGGCGCAGCGCCCCGTTCTGGATCGTCGACTCCCAGGCGCTGGAGTTCACATCCACCGGCAGCACGCGCACACCGTGCTCCCGCGCGTCGCGGACGAGCTGCGCGGGCGCGTAGAAGCCCATCGGCTGGCTGTTGAGCAGCGCCGCACAGAACTCGGCCGGGTAATGCCTCTTGAGCCACGCGGAGGCGTAGACGAGCAGCGCGAAGGACGCGGCGTGGCTCTCCGGGAACCCGTAGGAACTGAAGCCCTTGATCTGGTCGAAGCACCGCAGCGCGAACTCCATGGGGAGACCGTTCCTCAGCATCCCCTCGACGAGCTCGCGCCCGAACCGGTGGAGTTGATCGCCCTTGCGCTTCCACGCCGCCATGGCCCGGCGCAGCTGGTCGGCCTTTCCAGGAGAGAACCCCGCGGCCTTGACGGCCAGCGCCATGCACTGCTCCTGGAACAGCGGCACGCCGAGCGTCTTGCCCAGCACCTGCTCCACGTCCCGCCGCACAGACTCCGGCACGTCGTGGGGAAGCGTCTGCACCGGTTCGAGTCCCTGGCGGCGGCGCAGATAGGGGTGGACCATGCCGCCCTGGATCGGGCCGGGCCGGACGATCGCGACCTCGATCACCAGGTCGTAGTAGTTGTCGGGCTTGAGCCGCGGCAGCATGGACATCTGGGCCCGGCTCTCGATCTGGAACACACCGACGGTGTCGGCACGCCGGATCATCTCGTACGTCGCGGGGTCTTCGGGCGGGATGGTCGCGAGCGTGTGCCGTGCACCGTGAACACGCCCGACCAGGTCGAAGGCCTTGCGGAGCGCGGTCAGCATTCCGAGCCCGAGCACGTCGACCTTGAGCATGCCCGCCGCCTCGATGTCGTCCTTGTCCCACTCGATCACCGTCCGATCGGGCATGGCGGCGTTCTCGATGGGGACCAGTTCGCACAGCGGCGAGCGCGTGATGACAAAGCCCCCGACGTGCTGGGAGAGATGGCGCGGGAACCCGCGCAGCTCGTCGACCAGACGCACCAGCCAACGCACGGTCGGGTCTTCGGGGTTGACGCCGAGTTCGCGCAGGCGCGACGGGTTCACCACTCCCTCGTCGAACCACTCGATGTCCTTGGCGAGCCGGTCGACCAGGTCGAGCGAGAGGCCCAGCGCCTTGCCGACGTCCCGCACCGCGCTGCGCCGGCGGTAGGAGATGACCTCGGCGGTCAGCGCGGCGCGTTCGCGCCCGTACTTGCGGTACAGGTACTGGATCACTTCCTCACGCCGCTCGTGCTCGAAATCGATGTCGATGTCCGGCGGCTCGTTCCGCTCTCTGCTGACGAACCGCTCGAAGAGCATGTCGATCCGCGCGGGGTCGACCGATGTGACGCCCAGGCAGAAACAGACCGCCGAGTTCGCCGCCGCCCCGCGTCCCTGGCACAGGATCGGCTGCGTCCAGCCGTCGACCGGCGGGTCGCCGGGACGCTCCTGTCCCGTCCGGGCGAAGCGGACCAGGTCGTGGACCGTCAGGAAGTAGGGCGCATACCCGAGTTCGTCGATCAGTCGCAGTTCGTGCTCGATCCGGGCCCGCACCTTCTCCGGCACGGCTTGCCCGTAACGCTGCTCGGCGCCCGCCCAGGTCAGGTCGGTCAGGTGCTGCTGGGGCGTGCGCCCGGGGGGTACGACCTCGTCGGGGTACTCGTAGCGCAGTTCGTCCAGGCTCCAGCCGCCCGTCCGTTCGACGATCTCGAGCCCGCGCGAGATCGCCCGCGGGCACGCCGCGAAGAGCCTGTGCATCTCGCCCGCCGGCTTGAGGTGACGCTCGGCGTTGGCGTCGAGTCGGAAGCCGGCCTGCGCCAGGGTGCACCCGTGCCGGATGCACGTGAGCACGTCCTGGAGCATCCGACGATCGGCGCGGTGATAGAGCGCGTCGTTCGACGCGACCAGCGGCACGCCCGACCGCGCCGACAGCCGGACCAATCGATCGAGGCGCTCGGCGTCGCCCTGGGTGCGGTTCATGGTCGCCGCGATCGAGAGGCGATCGTCGTCGAAGACCGCACGCAGGCGCTGCACCGCGTTCCCGAACTCGTCGCCGGGCTCGCCCAGGGGCACGACGATCCCCAGCATGCCCGCGCCGTGCTCGGCGAGGTCGTCAAGGCCCAGGCGGCACGCGCCCTTGGGCGCGCGACGCTTGCCGACGGTCAGCAGGCGGCACAGCCGCCGGTACGACTCCATCGCCGTCGGGTAGACGCACACCGTGCATCCAGAGAGGTCATCCGGCCGCAGGCGTGACCCGATGACGAGCCGGATCCCGACCTCCTTCGCGGCGACGTGCGCACGGACGATGCCGGCGAGCGTGTGGGTGTCGGTGAGGGCGATCGCCCGGTAACCCAGGGCCGCGGCCTGCGCCACGAACTCCTCGGGGTGACTCGCGCCCGTGAGAAACGTGTAGTTGCTCGTCGCGCACAGCTCGGCGTATGCGGGCCGATCGGGCGCAGGGCGATGAGCCATGCCGGCCGGCGCTTCGGGCGGCTGTTTGAACGGGTGAGGGTGGGGCTTGGGGAACTCGTTCTGCGGCACGGCTAACTCCACTCGCCGTGCACGAACCAGGGTCCGCCGTCGCTGCACTCCTCGCGCCCATGCCGGAACACCCACAGCGACCGACCGCACTCGGTCCGAACGATGTAGTAGTCCCGGTCCGGCGGCGCTTCGGCGATAGCCGGGGTCCGAGCGCGTCGCGAGCCCGCTTGCGCCGTCACGGACGTGCGTGCCGCAAGCCCCGCGCCAGCCGGCGGGGACCACCGCCACCATTCCGGACCGATGCGTTCGGGACCACGGCAAGCGACAACCGTCCAGCGTCGATCCCGCCACGCAAGGCTCAGGATCGGCCCGTCGGGTGTGAGCGCCATGGCCGCGGCCGGCTCGGGCGGGTCGAACAGACGCGTCGGACGGTCTCGGGGCGGCGCCGACGGCCTCGGTCCGAGGCGGCGGGATTCGATCGCTGGACGGGCCTGGAACGCCCGTTCCGGCAGGTGCGACTCGGCGTGCTCGAGCCGCTGCACGGCGTCGGCGCCCAGGCGCGCGGCGAGCGCGTCGACCAGTTCTCCCCATGCGCTCTCGCCCGCGGCGTGCCGGTCGTCGTTGCAGCACGACGCGTGCACCTGCTGATGGTGCGCCATCCGCGCCGTGCGCGACGCGAGCACGCAGAGGCCTTCGACGCCGTCGCCGACGTCGATACGCTCCAGCCGCGAGCGGAGGAGCGACCAGATGTGCCTCGCCGAGCAACTGGGCCTGCTCAGTTCGACGTGGACCTCGGTCGGCGCGGCGTGCGGACGGTCGAGACGCATCTCCACGCGCCGGACGCCGCGCTGGCGGCGCGCCAGGTCGCGCGAGAACTCTTCGACGATCTCCCTCGCCGCCGCCTCGATCGACTCCCAGCGATCTGTCGGTCCTTCGAAAACCCGCCTGACCAGGAGCGGCGGCGCGGGGCGAACGGGCTCGAAGTGCTCCGGCCGCTCGCCGACGGCCTGCAGCACGCGCCGAACCAGGTGCTCGTCGAACCGACCGACCAGCGACGAACGCGGCAGTTTCAACAGGTGGCCGACGTGCGTGATGCCGATCTCCCCGAGTCCATCGGCCGTCTCGGGCGAAAGACGCAACGCACCGACCGGCAAGTCGGCGATCGCCTCACGCTCGCGGCCCGGCGCCACGATCGCAAGCCCGTGCGGCCCGTAGTGGGCGACGGCCCACGCGCAGCCGTATGTCGACGCGCTCGCGACACGCGCCCAAAAGCCCAGCCGGATCATCGCCCCCGACACGGCGCGGATCAGACGGTCCTCGCCCTTGTGCAGACGCTCCGTGCCGGTGATGTCGATCCAGAGGCCGTCCGGAGCGTCCGGGGCGACCAGCGGCGAGAACCGCAGCGCCCGGCACGCCAGCGCGTGCAGGGCCGCGGCGTCGCGGTCCGGCCTGTGCGTGTCGACGTGCGCCTCGGGCCGCGTGGGCAGGAGCGAACGCGCGTGCGCCAGGTCCATGCCCGCGCGCACGCCCGCCCTCGCTGCCCCGTCGCAGCCATGCACCACGACCTCGCGAGCGTTCACGGCGCGTGTCAGCACGACCGGCCCTGCGCGGCGACCATCCGGTCTACCCGGTCCGTCGGTGCGCCCCCTCTCGAGCCGGCGCTTCACCAGATCGGTCGAGAACGTCGGCAACCACACGCAGAGCACGCGTCTCACGGTCTTGCTCCAGGATCCACGCGGATCGAGCGAGAGTCGAGGGCGGCATTCCCTTGCAGCGAATCAGCTCGACGGTCCATCGTCGATGCGGCGACGGGCACGGGGCGTGCGAAACGCGCCACCGGGTCGCCGAGGCGGTCAGGCGGTCCTGCTCCCGCGGCGGACGAGCCAGCAGGCACACCCCGCCACCGATCTCCGCCGCCAGTTGAAGTCGGCGCGTCGACGCGAGATCGAGCCCGGACCCGTCGACGACGACCACGCGCGCGGCTCGGCTGCGCAGCGCCAGGTCCGTCGCCCACAGGCGGTCGGCGGGAGCGGGCGCGCGGACGAACAGACATGCGTCGAGGTCCAACCTGCACGTAGAGTCGACGCGACCGAGGCAGGCCGGGTACGGCCATACGCGCTCGCCGATCCACACCGCCCGTCCGTGCGCACCACCCGAAACGCCGGTGGTCCCGCGCCAAGCGACTTCAAGAAGAAGGGTGAGGGGCGGCGCCCAGTGCGTCAGCCGAGCCGCGGATGCGTGCGGGGCGCCGGCGATCGAAGGTTCAACGCCGATCCACTCGTGCACCTGGCCATAGGCCAGCCCGCCCCGGGGCAGGACCCCGTCGATGGGTGTTAGCCCGGTGGGAAAGGCCGCGCTCGACGCGCTCACGCCGGTGGCGAGTGCTTCAAGCCGCTGTCGAAGCGCCCTCGCCCCTTCCTCGCCGAGAATCACAGACAAATGCGGCAACTGTCCCATTTTGTAAGGGTAACATTTGGGTAGTATTCGTCAAGTTTTTGTTTGGTATTGAGTGAACACGCCCGCTCCGACCGTTTCGGGCCGGGGGCTGGAACTTCACCCGCCTCTCACCCCCTCACCCGACCCGGGCAACGAACCCGGCGTGTGCAGCCGCCCGCCGGAACGATTCCAGGAACCGCTTCTGCTGCCCGCTCGATGGGAAGGGGATCCGTTCGTCGATCACGGGCAACGCCGCGGCGCGGAGCGCAGTGAAAGCCGCGTCGTAGACGCTCGACTTGATCAGAACGATGTGCCGCGGCCGGAGTTGTGCGCAGCGTTCGATCAACCCGGGCACCTTCGGCAAAAGGTCGCTCAGCGCGGGCTGCGAGATCGACTCCTCGTGCAAGTCGATCATGTACACCCCGGCGTCGCGCAGCGCCGCGAGGTGCTGGGCCTTGTGTTCACGGTCCGGCTTGCCGCCCATGAGCCCTTCCCACACGTAACGGAACAACCAGTCGTGCGGGTCGACGTGCTCGAAGTAGAAGTACCGATCCGCGGTGCACGGCGGCGCTTCGGCGATGAGCAGCAGTTCGATGGTGCCCGGCTTGTACCTGGCCGCGGCGGCCCGGCGCTTCGCGAGCACCGACGCCTGTGTCGTAACGGGGCTCGACTTCATGGTCGGTTCCGAGCGCAGCGCCCGTGCGCGAACGAATACGCGCCGCGCCGCCGCGGCCTCCATCCAACGGTCAGGGGCAGTTGAGAAACTCGCCGAACCAGACGTCCAGGAAGCCGAACAGATCGGCGACATCGACGCGCAGATCGGTGTTGAAATCGGCGGTCAGGTCCTGCGCATCCGCCGGCGGGCTCGTGAGCCCGAACTGCATGAACCATGCGTCAAGGTACGCGAACAGATCGGCGACATCCACGGTCTGATCGCCGTTGAAGTCCGATGCGCACGCGCCGGGGACGTGGTACACGATCGTCAACTTCGGCGTCGTGCCGGCGACCGACTCGCGCGAGCGCAACCGCACGAGCGTGTCCTGCCCGGGCGCCGCGCTCTGACGCAGAAGCCAGCCGAAGTTGGTGCCCGGCGATGCAAGCCATCCCTGAAAATCGCCCAGCATGGAGGCCGACGTCCACACCGCCACGCCTGGACCGGAGACCGACACCGACGCGCTCGGCGCGGCCACATAATCACCGCCCGGCGCGCTCCAGCGGATCCCCGGGAACTGCTTGTGCGCCCACGTCGCGTCGTCGAGCGTCGGCGTGATCCCGAGCACGCCGGACTCTCCGGAGTTCGACATGCCCTCGGTCCACAGCGCGGCCGCACGGTGCAGGTGGAGCGTCAGTGCGCCCGAACCCGCCGGGAACGCGGCGACGTCGAGGGCGAGGCTGACGGAATCCACCACGGCCCCGCTCGGCAGGACCGGCAGCACGAAGTGCACGAGCGCACGACGCTCGACGTTCCAGGGCTGGAGCATGCCGACATAGAGCGTTGAGCCCGCGCCGTTCGACGAATCGGGGAAGCCCGCGGGCGGCTCGAACAGGGTGACGTCGCGTGTCGCGTTCAGGACCAGGGTGTCGCCCAGCGCCGCCGCGGGGGCGACAAGAATCCAAGCCGAAAGCCATCGCGCGAAGCGGATCATGCGTATCCACTATATGGTTCGCCCGTCGAACCCCCACAAAAAAACACCGCCCGGAGCCCAGGCGTGAGCGACCCGGCCGCGGAAGAGGCCCTGACAACTTTGTGTAAGACTCGCAATGAAGAGAACTTGCATTGCGCGCCCGAGCAGGTCGATGTGGCGGTGATCGGCGCCGGGGCGGCGGGACTCATGTGCGCGATCCAGGCGGCGCGCATCCTGCGAACCGCCTCCGCCGGGTCGATCGACGCAGATAAGAACAGCCCGCCCCGCATCGTGGCGCTCGACGGTGCACGAACACTCGGCGCCAAGATCCTCGTCGCGGGGGGCGGGCGGTGCAACGTCACGCACGACGTCGTCGATGAGTCCGCCTACGCGGGCTCTTCGAGAAACGCGGTGCGCAAGGTGCTGCGCGCCTTCGGCGTCGAGGAGACCGTGGAGTTCTTCCGCCGACTGGGCGTCGAACTCAAACGCGAAGAGACCGGGAAGCTCTTCCCCGCGGACGATTCAGCCCGCACCGTGCTGGATGCGCTGCTGCGGGCCGCGCGGGAATCCGGGGTCGAACTGCGGCACCCCTGGCGTGTCGAGTCGGTCGAGGCACGCACCGATGGGCTGCTGATCTGCCCCGGAAAACCGGACCCGTCGGCGCGGCCGATCCTGGCGCGCGCCGCGGTCCTCGCCACCGGGGGCAGGAGCCTGCCCAAGACGGGAAGCGACGGGCACGGCTACGCCATCGCGCAAGCCCTGGGACACACGACCACCGAGCGCACATTCCCGGCCCTTGTGCCGCTGGTGATCGACGTCAACAAGACGTTCCTGACGGCGCTCTCGGGCGTGACGGCCGAGTCGGAACTGGCCGTGCTGTCGTCCACCGGCAAGAAACTCGCCTCGTTCACGGGACCTCTGCTGCTGACGCACTTCGGGCTCTCGGGTCCCGCGGCGCTCGACATCTCGCGGTACTTTACGCAGGCCCGTGCCGACGATCCGGGCGCACGCCTGGTGATCCACTTCGCGCCGGGCCGGACATTCGAGGAGGTGGAGCGGTGGTTCCTGGCATCTCCCGGGTCTGCCGATGCGCGCGTGAGCGTGATGCGGCGGCTGCAGGAGGACGCCGGCCTCGCCGAGCGGCTCGCCAGGGCGCTGTGCGAGCAGGCCGGCATCGAGCCCGGGACGAACGCGCGGACGCTTTCCAAGGACGCCCGGCGCACGCTGGTTCACCTGGTCACTGCGTGCGATGCGCACGTCGTCGGCGATCGAGGCTTCACGCACGCCGAGGTGACCGCCGGAGGGCTCCCGCTCGGCCAGTTGCGCCTCGAGACGATGCAGTCGCGCCTGGAGCCGCGGCTGTTTGTCTGCGGCGAGGTGTGCGACGTCGACGGGCGCATCGGTGGGTATAACTTCCAGTGGGCATGGTCTTCGGGAACCGTCGCGGGTCGCGGCGTCGCGTCGTTTCTCAGGGGATCGCCCGGCCCGCGAAGCCCCGACGGTTGATTCGACTGCTGTCGAACGGTTTACTCGATATTGAACCCCGCAATCGCTGTGCGACGCGCGACGTCCGCATAGGATCAGGGCCCGGCCGTTCGAACGCCTTTGACGCGGCGTCGATTCGCCGGGAAACACGGGGTCCGGCGTGAATCCGGCTCCGGGTCGCGGAGTCGCAGGCGGGGAAGGGCGGACGTCGGACACTCGAACCCAGGGGTTGTTTCCATGTCGGCGAGCAGAGTGAAGTGGGTCGTTATCGCCGCGCTGATCGCCGGCCTGATCGGCGTGCGACCGGTGGTGGCGTCGGCGGGGGCCGAGCCGGGAGCGTCGAGCCCCGAAGCCGGCAAGAACGAGGCGCCGAAGGACAAGAAAGCCGAAGCGCCGAAGACCGACGGCCCGCCCGCGGGCGGGGGCGGGCCGCCCCCGGCGAAGGTGCGCGTGGACGCGGTGCGCCTCGAACCCGTCGAACGCTGGCGCGAAGTGACCGGCGAGCTGCGGGCGGTGCGTCAGACGACTGTCGCCGCGGAGCAGACCGGGCGCGTGGCGTCGATCCGCGTGGACGCGGGCGACCGCGTCGACGAGGGCCAGCAGCTGGCGCAGCAGGACGACGCGCTGGCGAAGATCGAGGTGGAGCGCGCCAAGGCAACGCTGGCGACCAAGATCGCCTCGGTGGCGGAACGCGAGGCCGACCTGGACAAGGCGCGCCGGAACTTCCGGCTCATCTCGAACGCGTTCAGCCAGAACAGCGCGACAGAATCGGAGCGCGACGACGCCTCGACGAACGTGGCCGCGGCCGAGGCGCGCCTGAGCGAGGCCCAGGCCGCGGTCGCCGTCGCCCGGGCCGAGCTCGATCAGGCGCAGACGCAACTCCGGAAGATGACCATCGTCGCGCCGTTCATGGGCACGGTCGTGCGCAAGTTCACCGAGACCGGACAGTGGCTGGGCGAGGGTTCGCCGATCGTCGAGATCGTGCAGATCGACCAGATCGACGCGTACCTCGACGTGCCGGAGATCGTTCTCAAGCGGCTGGGCGCGCTCGCGGGCGGATCCAAGATCGGTCCCTCGGGCGAGTTGACGCCGGGCCAGCAGATCGAGGTCATCGTCCGTGTGAGCGCGCTGCCCGAAGACCAGCGCGAGCGCCGCGCGATGGTCGCGGGCATCATCCCCTCGGGCGACCCGCTCTCGCGTCTCTTCCCGGTGCGCGTGCGGATGGACAACCGCGACGGCCTGCTGCGCCCCGGCATGAGCGTCGTGGGGCTGGTGCCCACGGGCGAACGCGAGGAGGCGCTGACCGTCTCGCGCGACGCGGTCATGCGCTCGGAGACCGGCTCGTTCGTGTACATGAACGCGGGCGGCGTGGCGGGCGTCGCGCCGGTGATCGTGCGGTACCCGTTCAACAACCGGCTCGTCGTGCAGTCGCCGGTGCTCCGCGCCGGGATGGAAGTCGTGGTGGAGGGCAACGAGCGCCTCTTCCCCACGCAGCCGCTGATGATCCTGCCTTCCGGCGGCGCGCCGGAATCGGGCGGCGAGAAACCCGCGTCGCCAGCCGAGCCTACAGCCGCCAAGTAAACCTCGACCGGCGATCGCGGAGCGCCGGCTCCACCCCTCGCCCCGCGCTGCGAACCGCTCTACGAAGGGAAAGAACGCTCCATGGACCTGATCCGCTGGTCAATCTCGAAGCCGGTCTCGGTGACGGTGGGCGTGATCCTCGTGGTCATGTTCGGCCTGATCGGGCTGGGCGCGATCCCGCTGCAGCTCACGCCCACGATCGACAAGCCGATCGTGACCGTGACGACGAACTGGCCGGGCCGTTCGCCGCAGGAGATCGTCGACAGCATCACGCGCGAGCAGGAGAAGCGGCTGAAGAACGTCGCGAACCTCAAGCGGATGCGTTCCAACAGCTCCGAAGGACAGGCGGTCATCACCCTCGAGTTCTACGTGGGGTCGGAGATCAGCCGCGCACTGCAGGAGGTGTCGGACGCGCTGCGCCAGGTCCCCGACTACCCGGACGAGGTCGACGAGCCGGTGATCAAGGCGGCCGACGGGGCGAGCGAGAACGCCATCGCCTGGATCATCGTCGACGTCGACCCCCAGTACGCGGACCAGCACCCGGACTTCGACATCACGACGCTGTACGACGCCCTCGACAAGGAGGTGAAGCCCTTCCTGGAGCGCATCGACGGCGTCGCGGAGATCAACATCTACGGCGGGCGGGAGCGGGAGGTCCGCGTGCTGCTCGACCCGCGGCGGCTCGCGCAGCGCAGCCTCAACCACCTCGACATCATCAGCGCGCTGCAGGGCGAGAACCGCAACGTGTCCGCGGGGACCATCGCCGAGGGCAAGCGCGACTACCGCGTGCGCGTCGTCGGCCAGTTCGTGACCGAGCAGGACGTGCTGAACACGATCGTCGCCTACCGCCCCGACCCGGGCTCGACCTCCGGCGCACTCAAGCCCGTCTACGTGCACGACGTCGCCGACGTCGAGTTCGGCTACCAGAAGATGCGCGGCTTCGTGCGGTCGTTCGGCTACCCGTCGATCGCGATGAACGCCATCCGCCAGAGCAACGCGAACGTCGTGTCGGTCATGCGCGATCTGCGGGCGCGGCTCGAGGACATCCGAAAGGACCTGCTCCCCAAGCTCGCCGGCGACGTCGGCCCGCACCTGCGCATGCGCCAGGTCTACGACGAGACCACCTACATCGACTCGGCGATCTCGCTCGTCACCGAGAACCTCTGGCAGGGCGGCCTGCTCGCCGCCCTCGCGCTGCTCATCTTCCTGCGCTCGTGGATCGCCACCGGCATCATCTCGCTGGCCATCCCGATCTCCGTGATCGGCACGTTCCTCGTGATGGTCGCTTTCGGGCGCACGCTCAACGTCGTTTCGCTCGCCGGGCTGGCCTTCGCGGTGGGCATGGTGGTCGACAACGCCATCGTCGTGCTCGAGAACACGTACCGGCGCCTGGCGCTGGGAGACAACATCAAGGCCGCGTCGTACTGGGGCGCGAAGGAAGTCTGGGTCGCGATCCTCGCGTCGACGCTGACGACCGTGGCGGTCTTCATCCCCGTGCTGACGATCCGCGAGGAGGCCGGGCAGCTCTTCAAGGACATCTCGCTCGCGATCGCCACCTCGGTGACGCTCTCGCTGGTGGTGGCGATCACGGTCATCCCGTGCGCCTGCAACCTCGTGCTGCGCTTCCACAAGCCGCACCACCACCGGTCCGCGTTCGCCCGTCGCGTCGACAACCTGTTCGGGGTCGCGACGGTGGCGGACTGGCTGGTGGCCCGGCTGGGCGACCTGCTCTACTGGCTGATGACGGGCTGGCGCGCGTGGACGCTGCGCCCCGCGGTCATCATCGGCATGGCCGTGCTCTCCATTGTCGGCTCGTACAAACTCGTCCCCCCGCTCGACTATCTGCCGACGGGCAATCGGAACCTGGTCTTCGGCGGGCTCCTGATCCCGCCCGGATACTCGGTCGACCATCAGCGCGACATCGCCGAGCGCATCGAGGGCCAGATCAAGCCGTACATGGAGGCGGCGAGCAAGCCCGAGTCGATCGCTCAGCTCCCGCCGATCTTCCGCTTCGACGCGCCGACCAGGCCCTTCAACCCGGTAGCGGTGGACAACTTCTTCATCGGCTCCTTCGGCGGCGGGATGTTCGTCGGCGCCACTTCCGCCGATCCCGACCGCGTCATCCCCGTCGGCTATCTGCTCTCGAACTCGATGAACTCGATCCCCGACGCCTTCGGCGGCGCGCGCCAGACGTCGATCTTCGCCGGCGGCATCGAGGGCGGGAACTCCGTGAACGTGGAGGTCGCCGGCCCCGACCTGTCTCGCGTCGTCTCCGCGGCGCAGGCCGTCTTCATGAGCGCCGCCCAGAAGTACTCCTTCCGCAACGTGCAGCCCGACCCGGCGAACTTCTCGCTGACGCAGCCCGAGTGGACGGTGCGCGTGAACGCGACGGGCAGGGAACTGGGCCTCACTTCGCGCGACGTGGGCACCGCGGTCCGCGGCCTGTTCGACGGCGCGTTCGTCGACGACTTCCTCCTCGACGGCGACGCCGTGTCCCTCGTGCTCGTGCCGCCGGGCGGGCGGCTGGACTACAAGGAGCAGCTCGCCTCGACGCCGATCGCGACGCGCTCGCTGGGGCCGGACGGCCGCCCGCGCGTCGTCCCGCTCGATTCGGTTGTCGACGTCTACGAGACCCGCGCCCCGCAGGCGATCCAGCGCAGCGAGGAACTCCCGTCCGTCACCGTGAAGGTCTCTCCGCC
>CALMQD010000476.1 GCA_937871415.1 uncultured Phycisphaerales bacterium
GGGCACTTGTTCAGCGGCGATGCGCAGATCGCACAAGCGGGGATCGACCCGAGCGCGGCGTACGCCAAGGCGAAGGCGCAGTACGAGACCTATGACCGGGTGAGCCGGCGGCTGTGCGAGAACCTCGCGATGTACCTGTTCATGGCGGCCAGCCCGGTGCCGGCATGAGTCGGCGGGCGCTGACGATCGAGCCGCCGCGGGACTATCTCTTGCCGCGGGACCTGTGCTCGTACGGATACTTCCTGCTCGCGCCGAACCATTTTTTTCCCGAGGACCTGACGTTCCGCACGACGCTGGACCTAAGCGCGGCGGAGGCGTCGTATGTCCCGGCGCGATCGCAGGCGCGAGCGCCGGCGGTCACGGTGCTCGTGCGCCAGGGCGGCGCGGGCAAGAGCGGGAAGTTCCCCAAGCCGGGCGAGGTGCTGGAGGTGCGACCCGACCGCGCGCTGAGCAAGGAGCAGGCGCGGCTGGTCGCGGCGATGCTCACGCGGATGCTGCGCCTGGACGAGCCGGGCGAGACGGTCCGCGCGTTCCACGCGCTGGACCCGCGCTGGGGGCACGAGGGAGCGCCCGAGCCGCTGAACCCGCACCTCAAGCCGGCGATCGCGGGGCGCGGGCGGCTGATGCGCTCGGCGTCGTTCTTCGAGGACGTCGTCAAGACCGTGACGAGTTGCAACGTGACGTGGCCGAGCACGGTGAACATGAACGCGAAGTTGTGCCGCGTCGTGGGCGCGCCGAGCGCCAGCGGGCTTTACGCCTTTCCGACGCCGGAGCGGCTGGCGCGGACGCGCCCGGCGACGCTGCGGGCACGCTGCTCGGTCGGGTACCGCGATGTGAGGATTGTCGAACTGGCGAAGTTGTTCGCCCGCGCGAGAACGCAGGAGCGGCGGAGCGGTGTGCCGGAGCACCCGCTGGCGTTGCTTGCGCGAGCGGAGGCGGGCGAGGCGCAGGCGCAAGGAAAGCGTGCGAAGCGCACGCGGCCTGAAGCGCCCGATCGGGTCCATGGCGCACACTTCGAACTGCCGGCGGAGCGCGGCGGATTCGCCGACGAGGCGATGTTCGAGATGCTGCAGGAGTGGCCGGGGATCGGCCCCTACGCCGCGGCGAACATTCTGCAGTTGCTGGGGAGATACTCGCGCCTGCCGCTGGACACCGAGAGCGTGCGTCACGCCAAGAGCGTGCTGAACATGAAGGGCCCAGCGGCGAAGATCATGAAGCGGCTGCACAAGCACTACGACCCGTTCGGCGAGCACAAGTTCCGCGCGTACTGGTTTGAACTCTGGGCGTTCTACGAGTCGAAACGCGGCCCGGCGTGGACGTGGGAGCGAGAGACAACCGGGAAGTCGTTCACGGCAAGCCAGTTGTAGGCGATATCGGAAGTGAGCCGGCGAGTCACTCTTGCGTAACAACAGTCGTGCAAAGTGACAAGCGGTATGCACATCGCTATGTGACTGGTCTCATCAGTCTCCGTGAACTCCCTGATTCTCGGAAAAAGCCGCGACGAGGAACTCTGATTGTCAAAGTGCGCAAGTCCTTGGGCGTCAACGACTATTCATGCATTCGCGACCATTCACCCGTTGCGGTGGGTGTTCGCGTGTGCGTGTGGGCGGGGGGATTGACGCGGGAAACAACACACATTAGTTTGTGGGAATGGTCGGGCGACGCGGCTTCACTCTCGTCGAGTTGGTGTTTGTGATCGGCATCCTCGCCGTGGTGGTGGGGTTGCTGCTTCCGAGCCTCGAGAGTGTCGTCGTCAGTGCCCGTCGGACGCGGGCCATGGCGCAGACGCGGCAGAACATGCTGCTGATTGATCTGTACGCGTCGGACCATGACGACCAATATCCGCTCGCATCGACTGAGCGAATGGCGTCGGCCAAGTACGAGTGGTACCAGCCGCTCATCGATGCGGGCGTGGCGTCATCGCTGGATGACGTGGGGAAGTACGACGGTCCGCTCTGGAACTTGT
>CALMQD010000477.1 GCA_937871415.1 uncultured Phycisphaerales bacterium
AAAGGAACGTCTCTCGCAATCGCTCGGCCGTCGGGCCCTCGCGCTGCACGAACGCGCGGCTGTACTCGATTTCTTCCCGGCTCGTGATGTCGCGCCCGAAGAGCGCGAGACCGAACTCGGGCACCTTCGCCGCGAACCGCCACGAGGCGACGCCGAGGTTGTGCTCGCGCTGGAGGATGTCACCGGCGCGGTAGCGGTGGTCGTGATGCACGCGCGCGCCGGGGCGGAACCAGACCGGCATGCCGAACCGCCGCTTCAAGCGCCAGGCCAGTTCGATGTCGTCGTGTCCGTAGGTCAGCGGGAACGCCGTAAAGCCGCCGGTCTCGCGCATGGCCCACATCGGCGCCGAGAAGTTCAAGCCCCAGCAATGCCGGAAGCCCCAGTCCCTGTCCGGATCGGCCGCATCGAACCGCATCTGGTCGTAGAAGAACACCATGGACGTCTCGCGGACGAGGCGGTCCATGAGCGAATCTTCCGACTTCGGCGGCACGACCCAGTCGGCGCTGCCCGTCACACAGGCCCCTCCGACTCTCCCTCCGTCCGCCACGGTGCGGGGACTCTCGCCCGCGGCGGGTTTCCGTTTCCGCGCATGCTCCTGCGCGTGCAGATGCTCTTCGATGAGCCGCGGCTCGGCGAGCACGTCGTCGTTGAGTGAGAGCATGACCCAGCCGCGGGCACGCTCCAGCAGCCGGTTGCGTGTGGCGTTCAGCCCTGCGCGCTCGCACGGCACGACAACCAGATTGTCGTTCACCCCCCCCTCTGCGTGCCAGGCGGCGCGGAGCGCCCGCGGAGTCTGCTCGTCGGGCCCGTCGAGTCCGACCAGCACCTCGTACCGATCGGGCGGAAGCGTTTGGCGCGCGAGCGTGGCCACGCACGCCGCGGCTTTCTGCGGGCGCTGGTAGGTCGGGATGATGACCGACACATCGGGGACGCGGGCTGGGATCGGACCGTGCTCGGACACAGGGGAAGTATCGGCCAGGAGCGCTCAGGCCGGAGATTCGCGGGCCACCAGGACCGCCAGAGACGCGAGAATCTCGTCCGGCTCGCTCATCCGGCCCGGGCCGACCTCGCGGCAGGCCTGCCACCCGGTGCCGGGGCCGACGAAGTCGAAACCGTCGGCCCTGAGTTGTTCGATGTTCCGCTGCGTCGCGGGCTGGGCGTACATCACGCTGTTCATTGCGGGCGCGAGGAGCACGGGGGTCTTCGCGCGATCAACGGCGCTGAGGATCAGCGAGACGACGTCATCGGCCCGGCCCTGGGCCAGTCGGGCCAGAGCGTCCATCGAGCAGGGGGCCACAACCGCGGCGTCGAGCGCCCGGGCGAGCGAGATGTGCTGCGGGTCGTTCGACTCGATGTGCTCCCACGGCGTGGTGTACACAGGCCGCCCGGAGAGCGCCTGAAAAGTGAGCGGAGTGATGAAGCGCGTTGCGCCCGGGGTCATCGCGACGGTCACCGTCGCGCCCCCTTGCGCCAGGCGCGACACCAGGTGCGCGGCTTTGTACGCGGCGATGCCGCCCGTGACGCCGACGAGGATCCGGCGGGAGTTCCACACGCCCGTCGGCACGGGCTGCGTCACGCTGCGGCGTGCGGGATCGTCGTGTCCGGCGGCCATCGGCGGGTTGCCTCGTGGTCGGGCGTTGAATCGCGCGCCGCTCAGCGCAGTGAGCGCTGCGCCTCGCCCGCCCGAAGCTCGGCGAGCATCGACGAGTCCTCGGGGAAGTACTGGTCGAGATTGATGTCGGCGGCGGGGTCGAAGTCGAACGACAGCTTGCCCTGCGTCAGTTCCTCGATGACCAGCTCCAGATCGGAACGCCCGTTGCGGTCAACCATCGGGCGCGCGCCGTCCATGAGCTGGACCAGCCGCTTCTGGATCAGCGCGCAGAGCTTGAATCGTCCGCCGAATCGGTTGGCCAGTTCGTCGCTCTTGAGCGCTTCGATCATGTGTGGTGTACTCCGCAGATCCCGCCCCGACCCGGCCCCATTGCCCCCGGCGCTTTTCCCCGAACGCGCCGGCACTCGCCGCGGCTCGAACCGAGGCCGTCGGCCCTGCGTACGGACACACAGGGAAAGACCCGGACGGGACCTCTCGTCAACCCGGCGTGCGCCTGGTTCAAGGGACAGGAACGATAGGCGGGCCGGGTTCTGTTGGCCAGAGCCCTGTTTCCCGGCGGTTTCGCGGCGTTTGAGCGTGAAAACCGGTCCGATTGTCGATACAGTGGTGATGTCACGGGGGTCGTTTGAACAGCCCGGCCGTCAGCGTGGTCGCGGTCGATCCGCGACCGTGGCACGGGCATGCAGAGCAAGACTCCCCGGAACGAATCTGATTTGCACATTGGGCTGCATCCCGAAGGAATCCGGGACGGGGTGGGGTCAGCCTGAAGACTCTGGCGACGCCGCGCTTTCGGCGTGCCGGTCACAGGAACTCTCGACGTGATGGCCACCAAGTCGGTCTGGAGCTTCGGGGACAAAGTGGTACACGTGTCGCGTCCCGAGTGGGGCGCGGGCGTGGTGACGGGCACCTCGAACGGCGTGCAGGACGGCAAGCCCTGCCAGATGGTCACGGTGCGGTTCGAGCGCGCCGGCGTCAAGACGCTCTCGACGGCGTTCGCGACGCTCCGGCACGCGACGCCCGACGACTCGCAGCGGGCCGTCGCGACCCAAGAGGAGCCCGACCCCTTTCTCGCCAAGATGCGTGAAGCGGCGAGCGGCGGCGATCCCAAGGCCGCGATGCTCAAGATCAGCGACGACGCGACCGACCCGTTCGCCACGCCCCTGCAACGCTTCGAGGCGACGGTCCGCCTGTTCCGTTTCCAACCGACGGGCAAGAGCCTCCTGGACTGGGCGGCGATCCAGTCCGGCCTGGCCGACCCGATGTCGCGTTACAACCGGCACGAACTCGAGAAGTTCTTCGAGCAGTGGTGCATCGGTCGCGACAACCATCTGCGCAAGGTGGCGCAGGAACTCCGCAAGGCCGATCCCGGTGCGCTGCAACGCGCGATCACCCAGGCGCCTTCCGTCGTGCAACAGACGTTGCGTCGGCTCGACGCCTTCCGTTGACTCCCGTCAACGCGCGGCAGAATCGTTGAGTCCGCCACCCGCGGCGCAACCCCTACGCGACTGATAAGAACCGGGCGAAACCCGCTGAAACCCGGGTGCGCGGTCGGCGTCGCGTCCGGGAATCACTCTGGCACGGGCCGCCGGGTGCCGCGGCGGCACGGGGCACCCCGGTTGTTTCATGTTCCGGCGTACACGACTCTCCCCTCGGGACTGGTCCGGCGGGAGCCAACATCAACAGACTCGAACGCCGGAGCGACCCAACATGAACGAGCAGGAATTCCAGGCCAAGCTCACGGACCTCATGCAGCAGCTCCAGTCTCTGCCCCAGCCCGCCCGTGAGCAGCTCCAGCAGCTCGCCAACGACACGCGCGACCGGCATCAGCGCATGAAGAAGACCGTCAACGAACTCCAGGAATCCCTGGACTATCTCCGCCTGAGCATCAAGTACCTCGTGTTCGATCTCGAGGCGACCCGGCGCGAGAACCAGTACCTCCGCAAACTCCTCGAACAGAAGAACTCCGGCCCCGATCGCGCCAGCGACGAAGAGGCCTGAGCCGCCGTCGTCGCGCTCCCGCGCCCGGCGCCGCACGCCCCGCCGCACACCCCCGCGACACACGCCCCTTCGCTTCTACAACGTCGCCTCCGAGCCCTTCCATCGATTGCCCGCACACCAACAGCCGAGCCGCCGCCCCGGAGTCTCCACACACACACACACGGGCGGCGGAGACACACCCGGCTGCAACACACGCGGCGACGACCGGGCCCGGCCCCGCCGCAGGACAAGTACATTGGGTCCCCTCGGACGATGGTCGGCGCGTGGCCGACCATCGTTCGTTTTGGGGCGTGCCGAGCGGCCGACCACATCTGGCAGAACGCCGCTCGCGGGTCTAAACTCCGGGTGCCGGAGAGGTGGCCGAGAGGCTGAAGGCGGCGGTTTGCTAAACCGTTATACTGATTTCGGTCGGTATCGGGGGT